>JBFJZC010000414.1:0-1504 GCA_041622295.1 Porticoccaceae bacterium | reverse complement strand
CTTTTAGCCAATTGATCGCCCATTTGCCGGCCAATACCGTAACTTACCCGCAATTCTGCAGTGTCATATTTGTCAGACATGATTGTATGCTCTCGGTTACTCTCAGAAATGAACGGGCAGTCTAGCATGTCGCTGACAAAAATCACGTCAGCCCCCGCTTCGCATCAGGGCTTTAGGTTGCAGGAGTCAAGCTGGAGCAGATCAGGGGTTAAGCGCTCAGGGAAGGTCTTGATCTCAAAACCCGAACCCCTGAGCCCGCCGTAGACTGGCGCTGAATTAATTCAGGATGTTATAACCCCGTCCGCGCAGACAGTTTCTAACCACACGCTGTTTCTCATCGAAGGATTGCCCGGTTCCCTTGACCGCGCCGAGCACCCCACCGGCACCGGCAGCGCGTTTGGCCGTACCGCTGTCGCCAACAATGGCGCCGACCGCACCACCAACCACCGCCCCGACCACCGTTCCGCCGACAATTTTCTTACCGGTATTCACTTCCGCGGCATAGCTGCGGCACTCGTGCAGATCCTGGTAATAGGCCTGCATATCGACATTTTTGGTATCGATAATCACATCACCACCGGTATGGTGCTGGCGATGCCCAGCACAACCCGATAATGTCACAATCGTTAATAGTGTCAGGCCAAGGCCTCGTTTCATTGCAGCCACCATTGTGTTTGTTGTTTAGTTAAACGCTCTCGATCTTCCCCATGCTATCCGGTTCTGCTGTTTGATACATAGCATTATCATTCGTGCCCGCAGCCCGCTCACCCTCCTGCAACGTATCAGGAAGGCGTCCGTTGACAGCAGCCTAACCCACCCGGTAACGTCCAGCGGCCAAAAGAAAAAGCTGCATTTGACTTGCAACAACGTCAATACTCGTCCATTAATTGAGCTTGCCGCTCATGCGCATAATGCGAGGATCAAACCGTCATGAAAATTGGTGTACCAAAAGAAGTTAAAGCCGATGAAAACCGCGTTGCGCTAACACCGTCGGGTGCTCGGGTGCTGACCGACGCAGGGCACAGTGTTGTGGTTGAAACGAATGCTGGCGCAGGCTCAGGCTTCGACGATGGCGATTATAAACAGGCAAAGGCCAGAATCGTTGCCGCGAGTGCAGCATGGGATGTTGATCTTGTACTGAAGGTGAAAGAGCCAACACGACTGGAATACCCTTACCTCCAGGGGCAAATAGTGTTCACTTACTTTCACCTTGCCGGAGTGGATATCCAGTTAACCCAGACTTTGCTTGCCCGGCGAACCATGGCGCTCGCCTATGAAACGGTCGAAGATTCGGTTGGTCGTCTGCCGTTGCTGGCGCCAATGAGCGCCGTCGCCGGCAGCATGGCGGTCACCATGGGTAATTATTATCTGGCCAAATTTAACGGTGGCAAGGGCATGCTGCTGTCGCAATTATTTGATCAGCGCTACGGAAAGGTCGTCATTATCGGCGATGGCGTGGTCGGCCAGCACAGCGCCAAAGTCGCTGTCAGTATGGGCGCCGAGG
>JBFJZC010000413.1:0-1568 GCA_041622295.1 Porticoccaceae bacterium | reverse complement strand
CTGACACTGACACCACCACCGCAGGTCAGCGAGGCTGTCCGCGAAAAAATCACCGCCCTGCGCAACCGCGACGGCGGCAAACTACATTGATGACCGTAATCCAGTCTGGCGAGCGAACTTAACTTAACTTAACTGACAGACAGAACCGAATTTAAAGCGAGACTACCAACGCTATCATCGGCGAGCCGGTCATCACCTAGCTCGACACCAGTCTTTTCACCTGCCCCGCAGTAAACGGCCAGCCCTTCTCTCGCCCCGCCGTATTCTTAACGACAGGGATGCGTTCGCCATAGGCGGCGCGCAACGCATCGCTAGCGCTAATATTCACAACCTCGTAGTCGGCAACGCCTACAACATCATCAAGAATCGCCCTGGCGAGATCGCATAAGTGACAACCTGTACCCACGTACAGGGTCAAAACTTTCTGTCTGTTTATTTGCTCCACTTGCTGCATCTCACAGAGTTGACTGACGCCCCTTCGGCCTTATTATCCAGCACTGGTGTATCTGTGTACTGCCCGCAAAATCCCGATCAATCGTCCTTGCGCTAATATCCTCTACCGCAAAGTCCGCGACGATTGCGTCAGCCAGTTTAAACCGCCGCAGATTGGTAGAAAAAACCAGCTGGCCACCGGCTGCCAGCAAACTGAGGGACTGGCGTACCAGCTTTTCGTGATCCCTCTGGATATCCAGCATACCGGTCATTTTCTTGGAGTTAGAAAATGTCGGTGGGTCGAGAAAAATTACCTCGTAGAGACCGCCGTCGCCACCCTTCGCCAGCCATTCAAGGCAGTCCGCACGTTTCACCCGGTGACACGCCTGATCAACACCATTGAGTACAAAGTTACGTTTCGCCCAGTCCAGATATGTGTTCGATAGATCGAGGCTCAGGCTCTCGACCGCCCCCCCTCTGGCTGCATAGACGGTGGCGCTACCGGTATAACAAAATAAATTCAACAACCGCTTGCCGGCGCACAACCTGCCAAGTAGCTGCCGCACCGGTCGATGATCCAGGAATAAACCACTATCCAGGTATTCAGCCAAATTAACTTCGAAGCGGAGATCATTCTCCACCACCGTAAAAACTCCGGTTCGGGATCGCACGTCAGCCCGCTGATATTGCTGATCACCGCGCTGCCGTACACGCTGTTTAACGAAGAGTTGATTCGATGCTGGCTGTAATACCGCCATGACAGCCTGCTCGACCTCAGCCATCCGCTGCCGCGCCTTGATCGGGTCGATACTGGCCGGTGGCGCATATTCCTGCACATGCACAGCTTCTCCGTAGCAATCGATTGCCGCCGCATACTCTGGCAAATCGGCATCGTAAATGCGATAACACTCAAGCTGAGACTTTTGCAACCAGGACTGTAGCTTGCGCTGATTTTTACGCAGCCGGTTCGCCAGCATCTGGGCGCCTGCAGATAATACCTGGGGTTTTTCCTGCGCTGCCAGACTGCGGCCAGTGGCAATCCCGGTCGATTGACGGCCATCCCCGATCGCCCTGTTCTCTCGGGTCGATTCACCCTGCTGATCGGCAAATACTTCGATTAACAGCAACTTGGCGGG
>JBFJZC010000412.1:0-1628 GCA_041622295.1 Porticoccaceae bacterium | reverse complement strand
TCAAATGTTACTGCTACTTCTATCGACTACAGAGGTCAAATACTCTCAACGGCTATTCGAGCGCAGCCAAAATAAACGCTACGCCAAATTATGTCAACACTATTACTAATAACTTACAAGCATATTATCCATTCCTATCAGGACTCGCCCTGCCTGAACCTCATTCGATACCATCTGCTTCGCGCCCCCGGAAGCGATTGTCTGTGGCAAACGGTTTCTGAAGGTGCTTCGGCAGGCAGTGGGCCAGTCACCGGGAAATACGGTCGTGCCGCAATACAGCAATAAATCAGCGCCAACCATCTCCGGGTCAGCGAACTCCAGTTTGACCAGCTATATTCAAGGGACAACATCCTAATAATCAGGGGAGCATGATGCGTAGCCATAACACCACAGCACAATCAATCTGCAACGGTACTTCAGCTCATCTGGCGATCTGTCTATTAGCCTGTCTGATATTGTCACCGTCGCTCATGGCGGAAGACAAATGGTGGCCATCAAAATGGGGGGCTAAGGATCGCCTGGGGTCGTTTAACCTGTTATCCCCTGAGAAAACCCTGGCTGCAACAAAACTGGTCACTACCGGAAAAAGCTATGCCCTGGGCATTAACTCAGGACCGGACACCCCAGCAGGCGCCGATTTAACACCGCGCTCGTTCTCTTTGTCAGTGGTTCAACCTGGGCAATTGCTGGGGAAAACAACGGGTAAAAACGGTTTCGGGTTTAACGATGACTTTGTTAACGCCTGGCTTGGCGTCGGCACCCAGATCGATGGACTGGGCCATGTGGGCATTTTTAACCGCTATTACAACGGTCTTAAGGCCGAGGATTTCATCACATATACAGGCCTTAAAGAATTCGCCCTGCACACCATGCCGCCCATCACCACGAGGGGGGTGCTACTGGATATAGCCGCCTTCAAAAATAAAAAATACCTGGCAGCGGGTGAAGTGATCACCGTTGCCGACGTTAAAGGCGCCGCTGCGGCCCAGGGCGTGAGCATTGGGGAAGGGGATATCGTGTTGTTCAATACCGGCTGGATGAAGGCAAAATTCCACTCCGATCCAGATCTGTTTAACCACAAGGAGCCGGGGCTGGGCGTGGCCGCCGCGCAATACCTTATCGACAGGGGTGTGATCGCCATGGGCGCCGACACCTTTGGGTTAGAGGCGTCCCCTGGCGAAGATCCCCACGTCATTTTTCCGGTTCACCAGCTAATGCTGGTGAAGCATGGTGTGTACGTCCTGGAAAATATTCGCACCGAGGAGCTGGTTGCGGATAAGGCCTGGGAGTTTTTACTCGTCATCGGCATCCCCAAATACGTCGGCGCGGTACAGGCTATTATTAACCCGGTAGCCATTCGTTAACGACGCTAGTCATTCGCTATAGAGTGGGAGGACCTTCGTGACCAACACTGTGGATGTGAGGTAGTCCCGCAACTACCTCAGCTTGCGGTCAAACAATTCAAAGGCGATGTCCCAGTGCCGCTCCGCAGCCTCATGGTGATAGCCCATGCGCTCCGGAAAAGCGAAGCCGTGCCCCGTCCCAGGTATTTTTTCTACCACACAATCAATCGCGTTTTCGTTAAGCGTTTTAGTAAGCAATGCAATCTCCTCCTCCGGCACATAGGG
>JBFJZC010000411.1:0-1647 GCA_041622295.1 Porticoccaceae bacterium | reverse complement strand
GTTGGTGTGATTGGCTCGGTTGAGCCCTGCAATGGTGATGTGAGGGTCTTCGTTCAGACCTGCACGATGGATTTGAGTGATTTGGGTGTGGGGGACAGTATTGCCGTCAATGGTGTCTGCCTGACTGCCGTAAGCCTGCGGAAGGATGGGTTCTGGGCCGATGTCAGCCAGGAAACCCTTCGTCGCAGCACTCTAGCCGGACTGAAGCAGGGTGTTCGCGTGAATCTGGAAAAAGCACTCACGGCTAGTTCCCGGTTGGGCGGTCATATGGTCAGTGGCCACGTCGACGGGCTGGGTAGCGTGGTATCGCTGTCACGTGACGCGCGCTCATGGTTGATGCGTATTCAGGTGCCAGTGGAGCTCTCTCGATATATCGCGGAGAAAGGCTCGATTACCGTGGATGGTGTCAGTTTGACGGTTAACGCTGTGACCGATGACTGCTTTGATCTGAATATTGTTCCGCACACCATGCAAATGACCATCATGTCCGGCTACTGTATCGGCCAGCAGGTGAACCTCGAAGTCGATCTGATTGCACGGTATCTGGAGCGCCTGCTAGCCGGCGATACGCAGAGCAGGCATAGCGATATGGGTAAATAGTTGTTATCTCGGCCGCAGACGCTGGAAGCCAATAAATCCGGCGATGTGACCGACTTTTGGCGCTCTGGCGCTCAACTCATGAGATGTGGAGCTGAAGCATGCATTCCATTCGTACTATCGAAGGTGATTTTGTAGCCGCCCAGGGTCGTTATGCGCTGGTGGTGGGGCGGTTCAACAGTTTTGTGGTTGAGAGTCTGCTGTCCGGCGCCCTGGATGCGCTGAGGCGCCAAGGTATTAAGGACGCGGACATTACGATCGTGCGCGCGCCGGGTGCTTTTGAAATCCCCCTAGTGGTCAAGATGGTCGCTGAACTTAAGCAGTTTGATGCAATCATCGCGCTGGGGGCTGTTATTCGCGGCGGTACGCCCCACTTTGAATATGTGGCCGGCGAATGTGTAAAGGGCATCGGTCAACTCGCACTCGAATATGCTATTCCCGTGGTTTTTGGCGTTCTGACAGTCGACAGTATCGAGCAGGCCATCGAGCGCTCTGGTACCAAAGCCGGCAACAAGGGAGCAGAAGCTGCTATTTCAGCAATGGAAATGGTTAGCCTGACAGCGGCCCTGGCGGCAGTGAAGTAAGCGAGCGGGCAACACATGCGTACAGTCGTCAAGCCAGCTCAGCTCAGCTCGTTTCGTAAGGCAGCAAACGACCGCTCTGGTGGTGCCTAATATGGCCCAGGTTAAATTTACCAAGAGCTGTAACCGCAGGCTAAATTTGGCTGTTGCCATTCATCTATGATGCTAACTGCTGTGCGATAATGTTTTTTCAACGTAAGCGTTGATTTGAGTTGTGAAGGATGACACCTTTTGGCTATTCCAATAGTGTCGTGTAAAGAATAAAAATGTACTGAAGGTAGACAGCGCAGCACCTGCCTTCTATCCGTAGAGGAGGACGTTCAATGATAAAAACAACTGAATGGTTTGAAGTTTCCCCGATTGGCGACCTCATTGTACGGGGTGCCCACTTGCAGCCGGAGCGGGATGCAATCGTTTTTCCAGAGGAGAGACGTACCTACCGCCAGCTGTGTGACAACGCTATACAGGT
>JBFJZC010000410.1:0-1663 GCA_041622295.1 Porticoccaceae bacterium | reverse complement strand
CACCCGGGTTTTGTCGACAGTGTAAAACAGGCGATCACCAGGCATGTTGTTGACCCCGCGCTGATTACCCTGGAAATCACTGAGGGAACCCTGATTGAACACATTGACGATACCATTGCTAAACTCTATGAACTGAAAGTTGTGGGGGTGGATACGTCAATCGATGATTTCGGTACCGGTTATTCGTCGCTGTACTACCCGAAGAATTTGCCGCTTGATGAAATCAAAATCGATCAAACCTACGTGCGGGATATCATCGTTAACCCTAACGACGCAGCGATCGTCGCAACTATTATGTCGATCGGAAAACACTTTGGTCTCAGGGCGGTGGCCGAGGGTGTTGAAACCGAGGCGCAGGCCGAGTACCTGAGATCGATCGGTTGCGATTGCCACCAGGGCTATCTTTACTCGCGGCCTTTACCCGCGGCAGAATTTGAGAAACGTTATGTCTAAAGCGGTACTGCGCAGGGGGCTGGACGCCGCAGGTAAGGGTAATTAATGGCGGCGAATACAATAAGTGTGCGGGTTAAGCGGCCTGTGAGTTGCTCGAATCAGGACATACGCGAATCAGGACATACGCGAATCTGGCAGCGCTTAAATCCGCTATAAAGCCAAACCAAAGCTGGTCTTTGCAAGCTCTGCTGTGTCGGAGAACGGCTATTCAGCGAGTTTTAGTTTCCGAATTAGCCTTCAACAGGTAGATACCTAGAGGCTAATACCGTCGACCGCGGGCACCACCTGGTCCAGCAAGCGTTGCGTCTGATCCATTATATCCCCGTCGTCCTCACCCAGGGGGCGCAGTATGAATTTCGAAATTCCCTGTTCCGCATATTGATGAACACGTTCGATAATCTGCGCCGCGCCGATCGCCAGCGTATGAGAAAGGTCCTGGTCGGGCGCGAGCTTGCTGAAGCGCGCCAGTTCGCGCTGGCAAACGGCATCATCGACAGCGCCAAAACGAAAAAAGAAGCCGGTGCCATAGTGGTCGTCGTCAATGGTTCGGTCATGGTCCTTTAGGGCCGCAACAATGGCTTTTTTAGCGATGCCTGCTCGCTTTGGTGATTCCAGCCCAGCCTGCCAGCCGGTGCCCACCCGGGCGGTGCGTGCAATGGCGGCGGCGCTGCTGCCGCCCACCCACAGTGGCAGGGGTTGCTGCCTGGGCAGCGGTGAGATGGTGGCATTTTTGTAGTGGTAGTAGTCACCGTCAAAGGTCACCGCTGCGCCGCTCCATAAGCGCGCCATGATTTCCAGGGCCTCATCGGTGCGTTTGCCTCGGCCTTTAGTGTCGCGCCCGGTAGCTTGCCATTCAGGCGCCCGGTCAGTGCCGATGCCAAAGGCTGGCAGCAGGCGGCCGTTACTGAGAAAGTCGATAGTGGCACATTGTTTGGCGAGCACCAGTGGATCGCGAAGCGCCACGGACGCGACATTCATACCAAACTTGACTCGCCTGGTGGCCCCGGCAATGGCGGCAATCGCGCTCATGCACTCCAGAAAAGGTTCATCCGAGACCAGTCGGTCGGTTTGCCAGAGCGAATCGATACCACCGGCTTCACAAAGCTCAACCCACGCCCAGAAATTGTCGACGCGCTCAAAGGGAAAACGCGCCATGCCCAGTCCTACGCCTATCGCCATACTTCGCCCCCTTTGTTGATGCTAATAACGT
>JBFJZC010000409.1:0-1700 GCA_041622295.1 Porticoccaceae bacterium | reverse complement strand
TTTACTCATTTCTAACGCAGGACAGATTATGGTAGGAATTACAGCTTACGGTGCTTATTTGCCTCGCTTGCGGCTGCAAAAGAAGGTCATCGCCGATGCCAACGGTTGGTTCGATTCCGGGCTGGTTGGCCTGGGCAAGGGCGAAAAGGCCATGTGCAATTGGGATGAAGATGCCATCACCATGGCTACCGAGGCCTACGCCGATTGTATGGGGCGTGCCTCAGGGCAGACGCCGGCCGCATTATTTCTTGCTTCCACCAGTTTGCCATTTGCTGATCGTCAGCATTCTGTGATTGTTGCCGAAGCGCTCAATTTACAGACCGCTAATCTGCGCACGATGGATGTTACGTCGTCGCAGCGGGCCAGCACCTCGGCGCTTTTGTCGGGTCTGGATGTTGCCGCAGCGGGACACGGTACGGCGGTCGTTGTGGCTGCCGAACACCGCCTGTCGAAGTGTGCCTCCCGTGACGAAATGTTGTTTGGCGACGGTGCCGCTGCTATTGCTGTGGGCACGGAGAATGTTATCGCTGAGCTGGTCGGGAGCTTCACGCAGGCCACGGACATGATCGATCACTACCGGGCTGAGGGTGAAGATTTCGACTACGGCTGGGAAGAGCGCTGGGTGCGCGATGTTGGCTATATGGGCATACTGCGTCGCGCGGTGAGCAGTCTGTTAAGCAAGGCAGACGTTGATCCTGCGGATATCGGGCATTTTATCCTGCCGACTGATCAGGGCCGGGTGCCCGCTGCGGTGGCTGAAAGTCTGGGTATTAGCGATGCTGCTATCGCTGATAACCTGCTGCAATCGGCAGGCATCTCCGGTACCGCGCAACCGTTGGTGTTGCTGGCTCATCGGCTTGAGCAGGCGGCGCCTGGCGATCTGATTCTGGTGACGGGTTTTGGCCAGGGTTGTGACGTTCTGCTGTTTCGGGCAACGGATGCCATTGCCAGTAAAAAGCCCCTGGTCGGTGTATCCGGCCATTTGGCGCGGGGCGTTGCCGAGGAAAACTACAACAAGTTTCAGTCCTTCAATAATTTGCTCGACAAAGACCTGGGCAAGCGGGCGGATACGGATAAAACGGCGTTTTTGTCCGCCATGTACCGCAACCGGGGCCTGGTCAACGGCTTCATCGGCGGCAAGTGTTCGGCGTGCCAGACCGTGCAGATGCCAAAACACAATTACTGTGTCAATCCTGAGTGTGGCGCCTACCATACCCAGGAGGATTATCCGATGTCTGGCGCCACGGGCCATGTTGCAACATGGACCGCCGACCGCCTGACGTTTGACTTTAATCCGCCAGCCTATTTTGGTCTGGTAGTATTCGAGGGCGGTGGTCGGATTATGATGGACATGACGGAAGTAGATCCGGAGACTTTTGATACGGGCACGGAGGTGAGCGTGCATTTTCGTATCAAGCAGATAGACAGTCAGCGGGGTTTTCGGAAATATTTCTGGAAAGCTGTACCTGCCAGGTAACTGAGATAGCCAATTCATAGCTAGGTAATCGCGAGGAATCATTGAGATGGCCAGTGGAATCAGAGACAAAGTTGTTATTTTGGGTGCCGGTTGCAGCAAGTTTGGTGAGCGTTGGGAATGTGAACCCGCTGACCTGATGGCCGAGGCTTTTGAAGAATGTATTGCCGATGCGGGCATTGATAAGAGTCAGATTCAGGCGGCGTGGCAATCGACCGGTGTCGAT
>JBFJZC010000408.1:0-1736 GCA_041622295.1 Porticoccaceae bacterium | reverse complement strand
TCCGAGTTACGGACAAATCGCCATCACCGACACGGATTCCCTGGCCGAGTGTACATCCAAGGTTTTTGATTCAACTGTTGATACGCTCCTCAACGTAAGGGATCACCTTGATCTCCACCGACTCGACGAAGCTGTAAAGGCGCTCTGCGCCGCCAATCGCGTTGAGTTTTACGGTTTTGGCGCGTCTGCAGCGGTGGCCTTTGATGCCCAGCACCGCTTCTTTCGTCTGCAACTGGCGACCGCGGCCTATTCTGATCCGCATCTGCAGAATATGTCTGCAACTTCCCTGTCACCTGGCGACGTCGTGGTGGCCTTTTCCCAGTCCGGGCGAACCAAAGCCATACTGGACTCTATTGACCTGGTCAAAAGCAATGGCGCCGCTGTTATTGCGCTGGCACCCAGCAAATCACCAGTAGCCACGGCCGCAACCATACCCATTAATATTGATGTAGAGGAAGACAGTCAGATATATACGCCACTTTCATCACGCATAGCGCACCTGGCGGTAATCGATGTGCTGGCTATTGGTGTGGCGCAGCAAAAAGGCCCGGAGCTTCAGGAACACCTTCGACAACTTCAGGCAAACCTCAATAGCCTGCGGGTTAAATAATGTTTCCGTGGTCCTTGCTTAACAGTTTTGTTTGCGGCGCCCGGTTGCCCGCTGTGGCGCAAGTGCTTTATTCCACCGTCACTGACTTGGCAAGATTACGCGGCTGATCAACATCGGTACCTTTTAACACGGCGACATGATAGGACAGCAATTGCAGGGGCAGGGTATAAATAATAGCCTCGAGACTTGGCGGCACGTGGGGTATTTCTAGCACGGTAACGCCTTCCTGATTGACAAACCCGGCGGCCACATCGGCAAACACGAACAAGCGACCACCGCGAGCCTGTACTTCGTGGAGATTGGATTTCAGTTTTTCAAGCAACTCATTGTTCGGAGCAACAGCGACGACCGGCATATCGGCGTCAACCAGCGCCAACGGCCCATGTTTTAGCTCTCCAGCCGGGTAGGCTTCAGCATGGATATAGGAAATTTCCTTGAGCTTCAGTGCTCCTTCCATGGCGATCGGGTATTGCACGCCGCGGCCCAGAAATAGCGCATGATGCTTATCGGCGAAACTCTCAAACGTGCGCTCTATTTGCCCATCCAGGGCGAGCACCTGGCGGCACAACTCGGGCAACCGATGCAAGGCCGTTACCAGCTCCTCTTCCCGCGCCGCACTCATACTGCCGCGATAGCGGGCAAGAGCTATACATAATAACTGCAGCGCCACCAACTGGGTCGTAAATGCCTTGGTCGATGCCACACCAATTTCCGGCCCCGCCTGCGTCATAATCGCGAGGTCTGATTCCCGCACCAGCGAACTATTAGCCACATTACAAATCGTCATGGCCGCCAGATATCCGGCCTGCTTTGCCGATTTCAGGGCGGCCAACGTATCCGCAGTTTCCCCAGATTGGGAAATACTCAGGAATAAACAATTATTGGGGACCACCACTGAACGGTAGCGGTACTCACTGGCTACTTCGACCTGGCAGCTGATCCCCGCCCAGTCCTCAAGCCAGTAGCGAGCCACCAGCCCGGCGTGATGACTGGTGCCGCAGGCGATAATGTGAACGTTCGTCACCTGGGGTAACAATGCCGCCGCTTTTTCACCAAAGGCTTCCGGGAGCACCCGTTTGGCGGATATGCGTCCCTGCAGCGTAGCCTCGAGAACCAGCGGTTGCTG
>JBFJZC010000407.1:0-1807 GCA_041622295.1 Porticoccaceae bacterium | reverse complement strand
GGCCCTACAGCAGGCTGAAATTATCGGTTACCCGCTAATGCTGAAAAGCACCGCCGGTGGCGGCGGTATTGGCATGCAGTTATGTGTGGACGCGGCTGGCCTGACAGCGGCTTTCCACAGTGTTGAACGCCTTGCCCGTAGTCATTTCAGTCAGGGCGGAATATTCCTCGAGAAATTCGTCCAGGCGGCGCGTCACATTGAAGTGCAAATAGTTGGCGATGGGGCAGGCCGGGTAGTGCATCTAGGTGAGCGCGATTGCAGTGTGCAGCGCCGCAATCAAAAAGTGATTGAGGAAACACCGGCTCCCCACATTAGCGACAATACCCGTCAAAAATTGTGTGATGCGGCAACCACGCTCGGCGCCGCCATTAACTACCGTTCCGCTGGCACCGTGGAGTTTCTCTATGACCAGCAAAGCCAGGCATTCTATTTTCTTGAGGTGAATACCAGGTTACAGGTTGAGCACGGTGTCACCGAGGCGGTGACTGGCGTCGACCTGGTGGAGTGGATGCTCAATATCGCGGCGCAGGACTACCGCTGCCTGAGCGACTGGGCACTCTCTGCGCAGGCAAGGAAGCCGGGGGGACATGCCATACAGGTGCGCCTGTACGCTGAAGATCCTGGCAAGAACTTTCAGCCGAGCGCCGGTTTGCTGACAGAAGTAGCTTTCCCAGACAACCTGCGCGTCGATACCTGGGTAGAAACGGGCACCGTGGTCAGCTCTCATTATGATCCGATGCTCGGCAAGATCATCGCCAGCGGACACAGTCGCAACGAGGCTTTGCAGGCTCTGGTTAGCGGATTAGCCCAGACACGTGTGGCGGGTATAGAAACCAATTTGGCGTACGCTCACCAGATCGTGCTGAGCGAGGATTTTGTTGCTGGCAATCACACCACTGCTTTCCTGAACAATTTTGATTTTAAACCCTGCACCATTGATGTTATTCAACCCGGCACTCAGACGCTGGTGGTCGACTATCCCGGTCGCATCGGCTACTGGAATGTAGGGATACCGCCGTCGGGTCCGATGGACGATTACAGCCATCGCCTGGCCAATCGGCTGTTAGATAATGCAGCTGATGCAGCGGCGCTGGAGATTACCGTGTCCGGCCCGGTGCTGCGCTTTAATACGGCAACCCGATTTGTGCTGGCCGGAGTAAACGTTTCAGCCACGCTGGATGGCGCGGATGTGCCGCTATATTCTACCGTGGCAGTGATTGCAGGTAGCACGCTAAGCATCGGGTCGGTTGGTATCGGCGATAGCAAAGGCAGCGGTGTGCGGGCATATCTGGCGGTGCCTGGGGGCTTTGATGTGCCCCTTTATATGGGCAGCAAAACCACTTTCACGTTGGGCCAGTTTGGCGGCCACGGCGGTCGGGCCTTGCACAGTGGTGATGTGCTGCACCTGGCATCGCTCGCCAATGGTTCTTGCGAAACGATAAAGGATGATGATCAACACCGAGTCAAGACGCTACCCGCCGAAGTCATTCCGCAATACCAGGCAACCTGGCATGTCAGAGTGATGTATGGTCCGCACGGCGCGCCCGATTTTTTTACGGCGGCGGACATTGATACATTTTTTAGCAGCGACTACGAAGTGCATTACAACTCCAGCCGTACGGGCGTCAGGTTGATCGGCCCCCGGCCCGCCTGGGCGCGGAGTGATGGCGGTGAAGCGGGATTGCACCCGTCCAACATCCATGACAACGCTTACGCTATCGGCGCGATTGATTTTACCGGTGACATGCCCATTATCCTCGGCCCTGATGGGCCGAGCCTCGGCGGCTTCGTTTGTCCGGCAACGGTT
>JBFJZC010000406.1:0-1825 GCA_041622295.1 Porticoccaceae bacterium | reverse complement strand
TTTTGGTCGGAGCGGCCGGATTTGAACCGACGACCACCACACCCCCAGTGTGGTGCGCTACCAGGCTGCGCTACGCTCCGATATTGCTCAGAATAAAGCAGTGCGCATCATACGCAATAACACCTTCAAAGCAAGTGAAACAGCGCTATCAGACCTTGAGCACTTCCAGCATCTCTTCGAGTTCGCTGATGGTTTGATTGATAATCTGACGAATTTGCGTCGCCTCTTCCTTGACGTTCTCGCCACCCAGCCGTTGCCGAGCACCACCAATCGTAAAACCCTGATCGTAGAGCAAGGATCGTATCTGCCGGATAAGCAAAACGTCCTGGCGCTGATAATAGCGACGGTTGCCCCTTCGCTTGACGGGGTTGAGACTCGGAAACTCCTGTTCCCAGTAGCGCAGAACATGGGGTTTTACTTCACAAAGATCACTGACCTCACCGATAGTGAAATAGCGTTTTCCAGGGATCGGTGGTAGTTGTGCGTTATTACTCGGTTCCAGCATAATTTTCGACCCGTACCTTAAGTTTCTGGCCTGGCTTGAATGTGGCTACCCGCCTCGCCTCGATTGGGATTTCTTCACCGGTTTTTGGATTTCTGCCCGGTCTTGTGCTTTTGTTGCGCAAATCGAAATTCCCAAAACCCGAGAGCTTTACCTGCTCATTGCTTTCCAGGGCGGCTCTTATTTCCTCAAAAAAACACTCAACTATTTCTTTGGCTTCACGTTTATTCAGGCCCAGTTGTTCATAGAGCATTTCGGCGATATCTGCTTTGGTCAATGCGGTCATCATCATCCTCTCAAAGTTGCCGAACACTCGTTTTTAAGTGCCGTTATAATCACATCCATTGCTGAGCTTACTTCAGTGTCCGTCAGAGTGCGTGATTTGTGCTGAAAGGTCAAGCCCATCGCTACACTTTTTGTATTGTTTTCAAGGTGTTTGCCGTGATAAACATCAAATACCTTTAAGTCAGACAGATAGTCCCCTGCATTTTTTGCAACAATGTGACGCAGTTCACTGTAGGAAACCCCGCTATCGACCAGCAGGGCTATATCGCGTCGCACGCCTGGGAATTTGCTGATTTCCGCAAATTTCGGTAACTTTCCTGCGTTAATCGCATCCAGTTCCATCTCAAACAGGAAAACGTCTTCATTGAGGCCCATCTCTAATTTAATGCCAGGATGCAGCTTTCCGATATAACCTATTGTTTCTAAATTACTATCCAGGATGGTCATCGACTGCCCTGGCTGAAGGCAGGGGTGCGCCTCAGCCTTGAAGGTTATGTTTGCTGCGGCGCCGGTGAGCGTCAGGATGGCTTCGACATCACCTTTGATGTCGTAAAAATCGACAGGTGTATCATCGCCTGCCCAGCTCTTTTCGCCGCGACTACCGGTAATGATGCCGGCTACCATGTCTTGCTGTATCAGCGGTTCGGTGAGAATAAATCGTTGCCCTGTCTCAAATAATCTCACCCGGGATTGTTGGCGACTGGTGTTGTACTTGAGCGCCAGCAGTAGGCCGGTGATCAACGACGTGCGCATCACCCCCATATCTGCACTGATGGGGTTGGCCAGCGGTACCGCAGGTATACCTGGGTTCACCCTGGCCTGTAATCGTTCGTCAACGAAGCTGTAGGTGATGGCTTCCAGGTAGTCGCGCGCGCTGAGCAGACTCTTTATGCGGTTGAGTGGTGTTAGGCACTCACTGACAGGTTCAATATTCAACGGCATTTTCACTGTCGCTACCGGCAGGTTGTTGTAGCCGTAGATCCGGGCGATTTCTTCAATCAAATCTGCCTCGATAGCCACGTCAAAACGCCAGGTGGG
>JBFJZC010000405.1:0-1835 GCA_041622295.1 Porticoccaceae bacterium | reverse complement strand
GCGTCACTGCACCAAATCACCACGTTTGCCGAAAAGGTTCGGCAGCGAGAAGAAACCGGTGCAACCGGCAAACCGTTCTGCTCAATAGTCAACCTCGGTATCGGTGGCTCCGATCTCGGCCCGAGGTTAGTCGTCACCGCCTTTCCTCAACTCCACCATGCAGCTATCCGCAGCCACTTTGTCGCCAACATCGACAGCGACGCGCTAGCGGCCGCCCTGGCTGAATGCACGGCCGACACCACTTTGTTTGTGATCTCATCGAAAAGCTTTTCCACAATCGAAACCCTGTCTAATGCAGACAGAGCCCGCAACTGGCTACTCGACGCCGGTATTGCAGAGGACAGCCTGGGATGCCATTTTGTTGCGGCAACAGCCAATGGCGAGGCTGCGCAACAGTGGGGTGTCCCGGCACAGCGAGTATTTGCTGTCGAGGAATGGGTCGGCGGACGCTTCTCCCTATGGTCAGCCGTTGGACTGCCGATTGCACTGGCGCTGGGCAACGATGTCTTCCAACAATTACTGGACGGCGCGCGCGGCATGGATGAACATTTTCGCAGCGCTGATTTTGCCGACAACCTGCCGGTTCTGCATGGCTTACAGGCTATCTGGCATATCAATTTCTGGGGCCACGAAAAAACAGGCCGTAAAAATAATAACGGTTACCGCAGTCGTGTGGTAATACCTTATGTACATCAGCTGCGACTTTTACCCAGTTATTTGCAGCAACTGATGATGGAAAGTCTCGGCAAAAGTACCGTTCGAGACGGTCGTCAGACAGCTACCGCCACTGGCCAGGTAATCTGGGGCGATGAAGGCACCAACGGACAACACTCCTTTCACCAGTTCCTGTTACAGGGTACTGAAGTCGTGCCGGTTGATTTTATCGCTACCCGAACTCCCCACTGCCAGGCTGACGCGCACCGTCAACTGATCGCCAACTGCCTCGCGCAGAGCGGTGCCCTGATGACGGGCAAAACCGTCGGCGAGGCCTACGCAGAATTAATCGCTCAGGGCGTTACCCAGACCGAAGCACACCAGCTCGCAGCCCATAAAAGCGTACCCGGCAATCGCCCCAGCAACACCATTGTGCTGGACGATTTCAGTCCGCGCAGTCTTGGCGCACTGCTGGCCTTCTATGAACACAGTGTCTATGTGCAAAGCGTCATATGGAATATCAACGCGTTTGATCAATGGGGCGTTGAGTTTGGCAAGCAAATCAGCGATCAACTGTTCACTGCGCTTGGCGAGTCCGAGACGCCCGTACAAACCCTCGATAAGCTAGATAGCTCGACACGCAGCTTGCTTGACCATTTTTGCAATGACAGTGGCACCCAGAAAACAAGCTAGAAAAACTACAAGACTAAAAACTGTTTATATTTATTTTTATCAATCACTTAACACTTCATCGCGCAACACCATGCTGCCTGTTCTTTTTGTTTTTTTTGGGGTAAAGTTGCCGACCTTTTTTATACAGCGACGCCAACACGGCTACGCAAACTGGCTCCAGCTAAGGGGAATACACTGTGATTATAGGCATACCCCGGGAAATCAAACCCGGCGAAACCCGAGTCGCCATGACGCCCGCCAATATCCAGGCGTGGACGCAAAAGGGAATTAATTTTGTGGTGGAGAGCGGCGCTGGCGAATCTGCCGGCTTTATGGACGAGCAATACGAAACCGCAGGTGCCGCGTTACGCGGTGATCGAAAAGCCATTTTTGCCGAGGCGGATATTATCTTCCAGGTGCAGTCCTTTGGCTCCAATCAAATCAACGGCGACGACGACTTACCATCCCTCAGGGCGGGTCAGCTGGTTGCCGGCATGATGGACCCCCTC
>JBFJZC010000404.1:0-1840 GCA_041622295.1 Porticoccaceae bacterium | reverse complement strand
GTAATAGGCAAACCGGTGACCAGCCAGTGGGCCAGCACCTTGGCGGTGACCAGTACCCAGAGCGGCATGGGACTGAGTAAAATTTGCACCAATGCCCCGTCAGAAAAATCGTCCTGAAACAGACCGTCCAGCGCCAGCAACGTAGCCAGCAAAGCCGTTATCCAGATCATGCCGGGGGCGATGATTGCCAGGCGTGACGCTTCCGGGCTAATCGCCAACGGTACCAGTGAGGTGGTCATAACAAAAAATACCAGCGGATTTAGCGCGTCGCTGCGATGGCGAAGGGCCAGCAGTAAATCACGGCGCAGCAGCCCACAAAACCCTCCAGCACAGACCATCGTTAATGGACACTCGCGACATGTTCACTGAGCAGCAGGTTGCTCACCCCCGCTACGGACAGGGGTTGGTGACTACTAAAAATGATCATGCCACCGTGTTCAAGGTGGGTTTTGAATAGCAGCTCCAGCTCACTTACCCCGGTACTGTCAAGCGCGGTCAGTGGTTCATCCAGCAACCACAAAGTGACGGAACGCAAATGTAATATGGCCAACGCCACGCGTCGTAACTGCCCTGCGGAGAGCGCGCCGCACGGCACGTGCCGGCAATGCCCCAGGCCCATGATATCGAGCGCTGCATCAATGCTGTCGATGCACTCAGACATATCGTGTAACTGGCAATACCAAATGAGATTTTCGCGGGCAGTCAACACCAGCTTGAGGCCTGCCTGATGGCCAATGAAGGCCATGTCAGTCAAATATAAAGTTTTATTTGACGCAATCTCCTTGCCGCGCCAGAAAATACTGCCATCAGAAGGTGCTTTTAACGTTGCTAGAATATGCAGCAGAGTTGTCTTGCCACAACCGTTAGGGCCGCTAATCTGGACTATATCGCCGGGCGATAAACTGGCCGAAACGCCCCCAAACAGCGGACAGTCGTCCCTTTCGAAGGCGATATCTTTGAATTCCAACAGGGGGACTGAAACCACCCGGCGACTCCGTATTTGGGAGTCGGCATTATGCCGCAAATAAGGGCGGGGTGCAGATGTGATAACGGCTTAAGTTACCGCGACCAAACTTCTTTAACCGGTAAGCAGCATCTCAATCAAGGTCGTAGTCGTAACCGCGAATCTGCTTTTCCAGACGGCGCTGTTCCAGCTTATCTTCGACCAGGCGACGCTTTTCCAGTGAACTGGTTATGCGCAGCGGTTCTGCTTCGCTGCGCAATAGCTCACTATCTGCTTCATCTTCATACATAATGTCAAACTCTTCTTCACCCATACCGAAATCTCCCAATCCCGATACCATTTAAAAGCACAAACAGCGGTGTCTTGCCACCCTGTCAACGCCGCGAAAAATACGACGAAATCAACGGCAGGTCAAGCTATTTATATCTTTTAAAATCATGCAGTTAGGAATTTTCCCTCATAATATTTCCAGATTTGTGATCAAGTTCAGGTCTGCGGCGATATCGATGTCCGGCAAAGGCACCAATTCGCTCCATTGCCAGCCCAGATCTTTGAGACGCTGACGGGTCTGCTCAAGCACACGGCTGGTGCTCCAGGTCACCCCGGAAAACAGCGCTATGTCGCTTCGGCGCAAGCCGATCAACACATAGCCACCGTCCGTTGCGGGCCCCAGCACACAGTCAACGCCGCTTAATAATATTTCGATGGTTTCGCGCAATAACGCGCCGGTCAGAAACGGGCAGTCGCTACCCACCAACACCACAACCTGGTAGCGCTGCAAGCCGTCAGCCAGCGCCTCATACATGCGCGCACCGAGATCAGCGCCCTGCTGCTGCCTCAAGACCGGCGGGGGCTCAAGCGTTTCAAAAAACCTGG
>JBFJZC010000403.1:0-1840 GCA_041622295.1 Porticoccaceae bacterium | reverse complement strand
TGAAGCGCAACTGGCTGCCGTGTTATCCCACGAAATAGTCCACGCCGCCGCTCGCCACAGCGCCACCCAAATGACCCGCGGCATGCTGGCCGGTATCGGCCTGCAGGTGCTCGACACCGCCACCGGCGGCAGCCCGCTGGGCGGCCTTGCGGCACAGGTTGGCACATCAGCCTGGATGTCTCGCTACGGTCGCGACGCTGAACTCGAATCAGATGCCTACGGCATGGACTACATGGCCCGCGCCGGCTACGACCCCTATGGCGCGGTGGTGTTACAGGAGAAATTTGTGGAGCTGTCCAAAGACCGCCAGCAAGATTTTCTATCGGGCCTGTTTGCCAGCCATCCGCCCTCCCAGGGACGGGTTAACGCCAATGTCGCCAAAGCTAAAACCCTGCCACCCGGCGGCCTCAGAAACCGTGAAATCTTTGCCAGAAAAGTCGCTCGGGTAAAACGTGATCAACCCGCTTATGAGGCCCAGGACAAAGCCATGAAGGCCCTCCAGGACAAGGCCCCGAAAGAGGCCCTGAGTTTGCTGGACGAGGCCATCCGCATCCAGCCTCGGGAAGGTCAGTTCTGGGAGCTGCGTGGCCACGCCTGGAAAATGCTCGGTGACGACAGCAAGGCCACCGAGGCCTATTCCGCCGCGATCAGCAGAAACCCTGATTTTTTTAGCCATCACCTCGCCAGAGGAATTCAGTACTTCCAGCAGGGCAAACGCAACTCAGCCCAGAGTGACCTGCTAAAAAGTCATCAGCTACTGCCAACACCCATTGCCAGCCTGTATCTGGGCGATTTAGCGACGGCTCGCGGCGAGAAACAAACAGCTATCACCTATTATCAGGAGGCCGCCAATGCGCCAGGCGACATCGGCCAGCAGGCCAGAACGCGACTTGCTGAGCTGCAGCTCAGCGAAGCCCCCAGCAAATATATCCATTCGTCGCTGGCGCTGGGTGCAGGGGGAATGCTGCAGCTAAGCGTTCAAAATCAGAGCGCTACGGCAGTTGACGGCGTCGTTGTACAGATCAATGAAGCCATCGCCACCTTGTTCAATGGCCCCGCATCGTTCGTCGAAGTCCCCGTTACTCTGCGGGCGGGGCAACAAATAACGCTGTCAACGCACATTGGTCCACTGGATAGCGCCGCCCTGCGGCGGTATCGAGCCGTGGTGGTAAAAGCCGCGCCGGTTGCACCGAAAACCCCGCTTATTGCGCCGAAAACACAGGCCAGCTAGCCATCGGTTTAATCATTACCGCCGTAACTAGCCGTTTAATCTTATGGTGGGTTTTGATGTAATGCCTGCAATCTGTCATTTAAGTTCTGACTGTGCGGAGCCCGGGGCCGCCTAACCATTGTTAACAAGAGTGTGTTAACAGGAACGTTCTCGACACGCCCTTCATGACCGCGCCGACAAGTATTGCCGAGCCCCCGGCTATACGACACAATTTTCCCTATCACCCGACGAGAGGATTGCCGACATGAAACTTGCTTATTTTACGGAGCGCCCATACCGACACATCGACGAAGATGTCGTATTGAAAAACAAGGCTTTTTTTGGCTGCCCCAACAGCCTTTACGACGAAAAAAAGGGCGCTCACGACTACAACCAGTTTATCGACGAGTACTGCCTGGCCGAAGAGGTGGGCTTTGACGGGCTCGCGCTCAACGAGCACCACGGCAATCCTTATTGCATGGGTAGTGTTATCAATATCGAGGCCGCTGTTCTGGCGCGCGCCACCAGCAAGGCAAAAATTATTCTTATCGGCAACCCCCTGCCCGTGGTCAAGCATCCGCTACGCGTCGCTGAGGAGCTTGCCACCATCGACAACCTGTCCTATGGCCG
>JBFJZC010000402.1:0-1949 GCA_041622295.1 Porticoccaceae bacterium | reverse complement strand
CAAATCGGCAGATGCTTGCGTCCTGCTGGTGTACAGCTATCGAGAACCAAATGGACATTACGTTCTGCAAATAGACCCCGTGCTCGACAACTACCCTTCTGGTGACGATCTGGCCGACACCCAGTTGTGGAGCGACTGGTTAGAAACGGAAATCCGCAAACACCCCGAGGATTATTTCTGGTTGCATAAGCGCTTTAAGACCAGACCCCAGGATCAACAGAAGCTTTACTAGGTCACTACGGTATTAAACGGCCACTATAACTATATCGGTACCGGCATCATTTACCGCTGCGGAAACTGCGGTGGTATTGCACATGGAACTGCTTGGCCGTGCGTCCACTCTTTGACGCTCTGGTCATGGCAAACTGCCTGGCGGCAAGATACAACTGCGCTTTATCGCCGATGAAGTCCGCAAACAAATCGTCAATAATGGCCAGGTACTGCTCGGTGGAGTTGGGATAAAATGATAGCCAGAGACCGAAACGATCGGCCAGCGAGAGTTTCTCTTCCACGCGGTCGCGGTAGTGCAGCTCACCTTCGACGATCTGCACACCTTCGTTGTCGGTCTGCTGTTCAGTAATCAGGTGGCGGCGGTTTGATGTCGCACAGACCAGCACGTTTTCCGGGGGCGACTCAATAGAACCTTCTAGCACGCTTTTCAGATGCTTGTATGTGGTCTCGCCTTCATCGAAAGACAGGTCATCACAAAAAATTAAAAATCGCTGCGGTAACTCCCGTAATTCATCGACGATTTCAACCAGATTGCCCAGATCGTCCTTATCAATTTCGACGACGCGCAAGCCTTTAGCGGCGTAATGATTCAGCGCGGCCTTCACCAGGGATGACTTACCGGTGCCACGGCTGCCCCACAGCAAGGTGTTATTACCTCTGGCGCCACTTAAAAATAATTCAAGATTCTCTCTAAATTCACCTTTCTGCCGATCAATGCCGAGCAGGTCATCAAAACAAATGGGGTCAATGCGTTTTACTGCCCGCAGCGTAGCGCGGTTTGGTCGCCAGATAGCTGCCAATGTCTTATCCCAGTCAAGGTTCATAGTCGTCGGCTCGCTCCGTGGCTGGGTGATATGAGCCACTCTGGCAGATAGCCTTTACTCAATGACAGGAGCAAACTTCCCAGGCCCGTACCGGTCGCGTTAGCCAAAATATCTGCGCCATCCATTGACCGGTACCCGGTGAGCCCCTGAAGCACCTCCAGCAAACTGCCAAAAGCCAGTAGACTCAGATGAATTCTCCAGCTCAACGCCGGGCCAGGAAATGCCAGCCAGACCATGACATAAAGAATGGCGTAGGTCAGAGCATGAAACACCTTATCGGCGCTGACAAACAACTCAGCACCGGACATTGGTCGCAGAGAAAGATAAATAACCGTCAAAAGTGCGCACACGAGGGCAGCGCGCCACACCATCAAAATCCCGTACATTTATCACCCCGCGTCGCTCATTGAGGCCACACATTATATAGAAGTTTCAACAAGTTCCGGCGCACATAATCACCAGGTATGAAGATGTTTGGCAATATAACAAGCCCCTGCCATAGTTGTAACGAAAAAAAGGACTTGCTACGCTAGCCTGCCTTTTAATAAACTCCGCCCACACAAAATCGTCGACACATCAACTATCGGCGTTCTATAACAGAGAAGAAGAGAGGTCATTATGGATCAGGGTCTAGGATACTGGCTCACCAAACGGGAACTGATATCCGGCAACCGGCTTGCAGTAGTCAATCGTCACAAACGATTTACCTATAAAGAAATGAACCGCCGCTGTAACCGCCTCGCCGATGCACTTCGCACCAGCGGAATTCGCCCAGGTGACCGGGTATGTTCGCTTCTCATGAATGGGCACGAACAACTGGAACTGATATTTGCCGTCGCCAAATTAGGCGCCATCTTTTTGCCTATTAACTTTCGCCTGACCGTGCCTGAAATT
>JBFJZC010000401.1:0-2021 GCA_041622295.1 Porticoccaceae bacterium | reverse complement strand
GTGTTGTTGTTTAACCGGGAACGGGCTCCGAGCCGAGCACACCATCTTTTTCCAGTTTGGCAACTTCCGCTGCTGACATGGCCAGGTATTCGCCCAGTACCTCTGTATTCTGCTCGCCCAGATAGGGTGCGATGAGTGGCAGGTGGCCGGGAAATTCGGAAAACCGCAAGGGGTTGCCGGGCACCTGAAAGTCGCCAATGCTGCGGTCAGTGATGGTGCGCACTGTCTCACGCTCAATCAGGTGAGGGTGGGCCATGGCTTCCTCGACTTCTAGAATGGGCGCCACGGGAATGCGACCGTCCTCAAGCATTTTCTGGGCGACATCATCGCCCACTTCAGCTATCCATTTTTCGATAATGGTTGCCAGCGCGTAGCGGTTCTCGATTCTTATTGCGGGGTCGCTAAAGCGCGGATCGGTTTTTAACTCAGGCATTTTTACGGCGTCGCAAAAGGGCTCCCACTGATGAGTCAGCGCGATGATAAAAAAGTAACGGTCCTTACCCTTAAACATGCCAGCGGGTGCGGCAACGTTGTGGTGGGTGCCCAGGCGTCTTGGCAGTGCCGCGCCTTTGCTGGCGCTGTAATTCTGTACATTGACCTCGTGGTAGTGGAAGTAAGTGTCCAGTAGCGAGATATCCAGGTATTGGCCCTTGCCCGTGCGTTCTCGATGAAACAGCGCGTAGCCAATGGCAGTCGCCGCATGAACGCCAGTGGAGGTGTCGCCGATGGCCAGTCCGACCAGTGCCGGGGGGCCCTGTGGGTCGCCGATCATTGCCGATACTCCGGAATAAGCCTGGGCGATGTAGTCGTAACCGGGTAAGTGGGCGAGGGGGCCACTCTGACCAAAGGTGGATACCGAACACATAATCATTTTCGGATTGAGTTTTTTGACCTCTTCCCAGCCAAAACCGAGGCGGCCAATCACACCTGCCGAATAATTTTCAATTAATACATCAAATTTGGGGATTAGCTCGCGGATGATTGCCTTGCCCTTTTCTGACTTCAGATTCACGGCCACCGATTTCTTACCGCGGTTCTGTTGAACATAGTAGGCGCTACGTCCATCTGTCGCTTTATAGGGAAAATATCGGGAATTATCACCGACGGTTGATTCCTCGATCTTGACAATTTCTGCGCCCATTTCGGCCATGATGCGTGTCGCTGCGGGGCCGGCGAGAAACTGGGTAAAATCCAGTACCTTAATGCCGTCAAGAATGTGTTTCGGATTCATCGCCTGCTCCTGTCGTTAGTTTGTTATCGTTTATTTAAATGTTTGTTATGGCTCCTGGTCAGGGCTGTCGTGACCCTTCCTGAGGATCGTTGTGACCTTCCGTTAAAATCGTTATCACTATGCCGTTTATTTAACCATTCGTGCTGGTTTCGGCTGCACGTGCCCGGCAATTGCGTGGGGTTTGTAGGGCGCTTCGATGGCGGCCACTTCTGCGTTGGTCAGCTTGATGTCTACGCAGGCAAAAATATCAGTCAGGTGATGAAGTTTGGTGGCGCCGATAATGGGTGCGCTAACGCCGGGCGCCTGGAGTACCCATGCGGCAGCGATTTGTGTGGGTGTCAGGCCGCGCTCGGTGGCGACCGATTGCACGGCGGCAGCGACTTCATAGTCGTTGTGCTGATAATACATGGTACGGGCCATTTCATCGGTTTGTGCGCGTTTAGTAGGCCCGGTGCCAGCCGCGGCGCTGCGGTTGCCGTCGAGAAAACCCCTGGCCAGGGGACTCCAGGGAATCAGGCCGACGCCCTGATCAATACACAGCGGAATCATCTCCCGCTCTTCCTCACGATAGATCAGGTTGTAATGGTTTTGCATGGAGACAAATTTCTGCCAGCCATGCTCTTTCGCCGCATACAGCGCTTTTGAAAACTGCCAGGCAGCCATGCTGCTGGCACCCAGATAGCGAACTTTGCCGCTGCTAACCAGCGTATCCAGAGCGCTCAGGGTTTCTTCAATGGGCGTGCTGAAATCCCAACGATGAATCTGATATAAATCGATGTAGTCCATATTG
>JBFJZC010000400.1:0-2030 GCA_041622295.1 Porticoccaceae bacterium | reverse complement strand
GGTGGATACCCACGGCAAAGGCGTGACGCGCATCACCGAGAGGGGCCCGGAATTTGACGGCAAGGTCTACGATGTCGATCTGCTCATCTATGCCACCGGTTTCGAGGTACAAAAGACCGGTATTTACAACAAAATCATTGGCGAAAACGGGCTAGAGATTAACGAAAAGTACCAGGACGGTATTCGCACCCTGCTGGGCGTTCACTCCCACGGCTACCCTAACCTGTTTATCATGGCGGGTTACCAGGCCTCGTTTCAATTCAACATTACTGACGTCTTGCAGGTTCAGGGTAATCATATTGCTGAATGTATCAACTACACGCGCGAGCACGGTTATAAGACTATTGATGTCACGCCGGAAATGGAAGACTACTGGGTAAAGGAAGTGATTGCCCACCGCGGCAAAACCGACCGCAACAAGGAATGCACACCCGGGTACTACAATTTTGAGGGTGAATATAACCGCCGCCAGGACGGTACCTATAACGGTGGTTTTATGCGCTACATCGAGCAAACCAAACTGGCCGAAGAGAATATGGAGAAGAACTTTATTTTCACCAAGTGAATATAATTCCTCAAAGATAGCCAGGCTGGCCCCTGCCAGCTTGGTTAGACGAGTCGAGCTTCTTGCAGATGCCGTCTCGTTGGCCGTTGTTTTGGTGATCAACGAAGCGGCGGCGTGAACTGGTATCGCAATATCGAACGTAACTGGGCGCTAACGCCACAGCTCGCAGACGCTAAATTCACCCAGCCCACGCATTTTATCGCCGGTGCTGAAGACGACGTTCTCTTTATGTGCCCAATTGGGCGGTATTAATGCCCGCCCATTTTGAAGACCTGCGCCGCGTCAAGCTGATTGAAGGCGCGGGCCATTGGTTGATGCTGGAAAAACCTCAGGAAACGACTGATGCAATCCTGCTGTTTTTGTCGAGTGTTAACGCCAGCTAATTGCCGCCAATATTTGCGGGTGGTGATAGATCATAAACCGGCATTTTGGCAAATGCGGCCTTGAGTAGATATTTAGGCTTCAGCAGGAATTCTGGCGGTTCCACTAGATTAAGAACCTTCGCAAAAGCCACGCCAAAGTCTTCATTGGTAGCCGATAAAGCAAAAAATCTTGTGTTTAGCCATTTGGCAAAGCCGTAGGCTTTAGGTCTATCGCCCCGGGTTTGCGGATAACGGAAAGCCTCTACGGTTATGGCATCCCAGGCCGCATCAACAAATTTTGCCGCACCTTTGAAAAAGGGTTGCGCAATATTTGCCAGGCTACCGTTCTTAACACATTGCTGCAGGCAATTGTCGAGGTGTTCGACCTCTTTTGAGGCCACAGTCATACCCTGACCATAGACCGGATTCAAGCTGCACATGGCATCACCCAAGACCACCAGGCCCTGGGGAAAACTGTTGAGCCGCTCATAATGCCGACGCAAATACGAGGCGTAACGATATTCTTTCGCTTCGCCGACCGGTTGCAGGTCTTTTATGGTTTCGTAAATATCGGGAAAAGGATGAGCTTTGAAATACGCTAAAAACCCGGGCCAGTCGGTTGGTGCATAATCCTTATGGTAGCCCTGTGCGGATACCAACCAGCGTTTATTTTCAACGCAAAAAATGCCACCCCCACGGGTATCCCGGGGAATACTTTGTTGAATAGTGTAAAGCATATTCCAGTCACGCTGGTAGCTTGGTGGTTCAGCAACCTCAAAAGTGGTGTAACCCACGTCAATACCAATATTACTGCGTGGCGGCGGCGTAAAGCCCATTCGTTTGATCCATTCCGATGCTTTTGAGTTGCGCCCGCTTACGTCGGCGACGAAATCGGCTGCAATGGTTTCGCCACTGGCTTCGAGGGTGACACCGGTAACCATGGTATTTGTGTCATCACAGGCGTAGCCACTCACGGGGCTTGCGACACACAGCTTTATGTTAGGAATGGCCAGGGCGTGCTTGCGCACAGTAGTTTCTAACAAGGGGCGAGACATCATATAGCTTTCCATGCCACTGGCTATGCGCGGCATCCAGCGTCCGCC
>JBFJZC010000399.1:0-2144 GCA_041622295.1 Porticoccaceae bacterium | reverse complement strand
TATCGGAGCCGAATATAGCCTTGAGGGTGGTTTGTAGCGGGTTGAGCTGGCGGTTAAATGCCAATGCCGTCTGCGGATCATCGGCTTCACAGCCGAAATAAAAGTTGGGTTGAAACTGATCGCGGATGTCTTCAACGCGACTAAATCCACAGTGGGCGAATTCATCAAGCATGGCGGGATCTTCTGAATTTCTGGTCAGAAAATCCTGCTCAAAATCAGTCTGCTTGACACGTTCCTTGATCATGTCCTCGCCGTATTCAGCAAACAGGTTAGCCAACAGCTGATGATTCAGCGCAGCTGGGTTGTACAGTTCCAGCGCCTGGCGGTTACGCTTTTCCCAGTGGGCCACGATGCCTGCATACAGCGCTGTAGCCCAGCCCACACCGCCTTCGAGAAACGCGAACTTAAGGTCCGGGAAGCGTCGTGTGACGCCACCCATAATCAGCGAGCGGCAAAACCCTTCACCCGCTGCAGCGAAGTTGCCGATGTGATTGAACATGTAGTTGTTCACCGAATTCCGTGTGCCCCAGCCGCTGCCGCCAGAGTGAACAGTGACGGCGACCTTTAATTCCCGGCAGCGGGCCCAGAACGGGTCATAGTCATAATCGGACTCAAAAGCCAGGGTGTCGAGCCGGGTAGCATAGGGGCTCGCATCGGGCGCGAGGCGAGCGGCTTCGGCGACCGGGCGACGAATCAGACTGGGGGTCATGATTGCTTTTAGCCCCAGGGTGTTTACCGCGTAGTCTAGCTCTTCAATACCTTCTTCCGGCGTGGTGAGGGGAATGACCGCGACCGGGGTCATGCGATGGGCGTGGGGACGGAACAGTTCTGCGTGATAGGTGTTGATAGCGCGGCAGCAGGCGCGGCGCATGTCTTCGGCCGGGTCACCGGGGAAAATCAGCCCCAGTGTCGGGTAGACAATGGCAAAGTCGATACCCATGTCGTCGAGCCGGGTGCTTAACAGGCGCGGCAGCATGGCCGTCGCCCGATCCAGCGTATTGGTGGTTGGCAGCGCCCACCAGGCAGGGCGGGTGCGCTGTTTGTCCATGCGTTCCTGAGGATTCAACCTGTACCAGTTCACCTGCCGTTTGGCGAAGCGCTCAGCTATTTCCGGGCCGCCGATATCTTTGAGGTAATCAAGAAACACGGGAGTAAATTCTACAGTGTGACCGTCGGCATCAATCACCGGGTGATCAAGTTTGTCTTTGATTTGTGCAACGCGGGTTGCTCCGCTCATCATTTATCCTTATGCATTTAATTTGGAGAAGGCGAGTACTGTGTGCCCTGTATTCAGGCACAGGGAGTACAGTCTGGCAAGGGCTTGTCGGTGAGTTGGGCGGAATCGTCACAGTCAGCGGTCGGGTTTTTGGCTACCGCGACCTTGACGTTTAGCGACGGTGCCGCAACGAATGATCAATCCGGCATTGTTTGGATGGTCGGCGTATTTAGTGAATCTGCCTGGCGGCACAGGGTGGTAAAGTCGGCCAGGTACGTTTTATCAGCGTCAGCCGTGCGATAGGCCGCGAACAAGGTGCGATGGAGGCCCTTTTCGCCGAGGGGTCTGGTTAGCAAACCGTCGTTGTGACCCGCGTAGCGCATCACCCAGTCCGGCAGCGCGGCGACACCCTGATTGCTGGCCACCAGTAACAGGATAATGGCTGTCAATTCCGTTTGGCGAACCTGTTTCGGTTCGACGCCAGCAGGTTGCAAAAAATATTTGAATACGTCCATCCTGTCTCGCTCAACCGGATAGGTAATCAGGCTTTGGTCCCGCAGGTCAGCGGGTTCGATATGCTGTTTACTCGCCAGTGTGTGAGTTGCAGGCATAACCAGCCGACCTTCGTAGCGAAACAGGGGGTCAAAGCGTAACGCGCTGGTATCAAGCGGGTCGGATGTAATCACCAGATCTATGTCGCCCGCTCTGAGCGCCGGTAAGGAGTTGAAAGCCAGGCCCAGACGAATGTCCATATCAACCGCCGGCCACGTTTCCTTAAACCGCCTGATCACCGGCATCAGCCATTCAAAGCAGGCGTGACATTCAATGGAGAGATACAGTCGTCCGGCATCCCCGCTGGCCATCCGTTCCAGCTCCTGCTCGGCCTGTAAAAACAGCGGCAGGGTCTGCTCTGCCAGTTTAAGTAGCC
>JBFJZC010000398.1:0-2149 GCA_041622295.1 Porticoccaceae bacterium | reverse complement strand
TTTAATGGTTATCGCTGGCGAACCGTCGGCCACTATGACCAGACAAACAACTATTGGGTCCTGGTTGCGGAAAGGATGGACCTTCGCTATACCCTGGCAGAAAACGTAGTACTGGAATCTATCTTGCCGATCTTATTGGCTATTCCTGTCATCGGTTTATTGATCTGGTTTGTTGTTGGGCGAGGACTCATGCCATTGCGAAGTCTTGCACAGGAACTGGGCACCAAGCAGGCGGGGGACCTGAGTCCACTCGGGTTTGATGCGCCGAAACGGGAGTTAGAGCAAATTGTCCTTTCGACAAATGTGCTCTTAGGCCGTCTGGAATCTTCTCTGGCGCGCGAAAAACAATTTGCTGCTGACGCTGCCCATGAGCTGCGCACACCTATCAGCGCACTCAAGGTTCAGCTCTACAACATCGCCCGGGAACTACCCGATGGTGACGAGGCGGTCGAACAGTTGACCGTTACGGTGGATCGACTGGGACATCTGGTCGAGCAAATTCTTGCCCTGTATAAAACTGCGCCGGATCAATACATAACACAGTTCACTGAAATAGACCTTCATTCGTTGATCCAGGATGTCGTGGCGCAAGAGTATGGGCAATTTGAGAGTAAGCAACAGACGCTGGAATACCGGGGGGAACCGTGCACGATACTTGGCGACCAGTTTTCGCTGACGACATTGGTGGAGAATCTGCTCAGCAACGCGAGTAAATATACGCCCAACGGTGGGCGTATCGATGTCAGCGTTCGCGAGGGCAGTAAGCAGATTACTTTGACGGTGGAAGACTCTGGGCCGGGCATTGCACCGGAACACCGCAACGCTGTATTTGAGCGCTTTTATCGGGTGGGTGGTGACCGGCACAGTTCCGGTGAACCCGGCTGTGGTTTAGGTCTGGCTATTGTGAAGCATATTGCGGATCTGCACGGGGCGAGCATCGCTATTACGGCATCCTCCTTCGCATCAGGTAGCGCTGTGAGTGTGGTGTTTTCGAAAATAAATGTGTTCGAGCGGGGCAGCAACAAACAGCCAGGCCTATAGCTTTATGAAGCTAGCAGTGACGGAATCGGGAGTTATGAAGAAACGGGTATTAGAGACATGTTTGGGGAAATATCTGTCTGGCGGACTGGTGGCTATTCTGTTGTTGCGTAGTAATTTTTCATTCTCGGCCGTGCCGACTATCGAAATAGAGATCCGCGACCACCTATTTTTCCCCTCAGAGGTCAGTGTGCCACGAGATACCAAGGTAAGGTTGCTGATTACCAATCGTGACGCTACGCCTGAGGAGTTTGAGAGCTACGAACTGAATCGCGAAAAAGTCATTAGCGGTGACACCAAAACGGTTATTTTTATTGGCCCTTTGCCGCCAGGTGTCTATCCCTTTTTCGGGGAGTTTTACCCAAAAACTGCTCAGGGCACAGTGGTGGTGGAATAGGCTATTATCAGGGCATTTTTAAATGCTATTAAATGCAGTCATATTTATTCTTCGTGAAACCCTTGAGGCAGCGCTGGTCATTAGTGTGTTGCTGGCAATTGCCGCGCAATTTAGAAAAAATACGCGATGGCTCATTGCGGGAATAAGCGCCGGTGTGTTCGGCGCATACCTGTACGCGGCGAATATGAAGCAACTCTCCGCGTGGTTTGATTACAGTGGGCAGGAAATCGTTAATGCCGCTTTACATGGCGCTATCGTCGTATTGATAACTGTTCATGTTGCCGCGCTGGTTATGCGTTTGTTGCGTGATAGAGCTGATCAAGCTGGCTTGGCAGCGGGGCATCGTTGCTACCCAATATACTGGGCTAGCGCCGCTTCTATTGTCGGACTTGCTGTGGTTCGTGAAGGCTCGGAAATATTTCTGTATCTGGGTCGTTTTTACCCGCAGAGTCCAGAGGGTCTGGCGGTAGTGCTGGGCAGCGGCATCGGCTTTGGTATAGGTTTAAGCACGGGCGTTATCCTGTATTACGGATTACTTGGTTTATCCCGACGAGGCAAACTCGCGGTGTCAGTCACGTTGCTCGCTTTATTTGCTGGCAACATGGCGGCGCAATCATCGTTACAGCTGACTCAGGCTGACTGGATTCCTCATACTCAGGCCTTATGGGACAGTTCCAGGTTTGTTTCGGAACACTCTGTATTGGGCCACATCCT
>JBFJZC010000397.1:0-2172 GCA_041622295.1 Porticoccaceae bacterium | reverse complement strand
TTTAACCCTTTTAAAAAGGCTGACGACAGCCTCAGCAGCGAAGAACTGAGAACTGTTGTCGATGAATCAGCCCACGAAGATATCCCCTATCGCGATCAAAGTATGTTGCTTGGCATCCTCGACCTCGAAAATGCCACAGTCAATGACATCATGGTGCCACGCAACGAAATTGTTGGCCTAAACCTGGAGGATGACCATGAAAGCCTGATTGAACAAATCGTCAACACGGAACACACACGACTCCCCGTGTTTAGTGGCGACATCAATCAGGTTCATGGTTTTTTGCACATGCGCAGGGTGAGCCGATTGTTACGTAGCGGCGAGGGAGCATTGACCAAAGAGGCCATTAAACGGTTTAGCAGGGAGCCCTACTTTATCCCGGCAGAAACGCCCCTCAACGTGCAGCTGGTCAACTTTCAGAAGAATCGACGACGCATCGGCCTGGTCGTCGACGAATATGGCGAAGTAGAAGGCCTGGTCACTCTGGATGAAATTCTCGAGGAGATTGTCGGCGAATTTACTTCCAGCCAGATGCAGCCAGACGATGAAATAGTACAGCAACCGGATGGCAGCTACATCATTGACGGCAGCGCGACCATTCGTGAAATCAACAAGGTAACCGACTGGGAACTGCCCATTGCCGGACCCAAGACCATTAACGGCCTGGTACTCGAGCAACTGGAAAGCTTTCCGGACGGGAGAGTTAGCTTAAGCCTGGCAAATTACCGCTTAGAGATACTGGAGCTGTCGGAAAAAATGATCGCAAGAGCGCAGGTCTGGCGCGATACGCCACCCGAGGACCCAGCGGAATAACCGATATAAGGTCGCCGCTCAATCTACCGCGAATGGATTACCCTGCTTACTCCGCTGGCTTGCTCGCCGCAATACGTTACGACGCTCATCATCGGGTGTTATCAACCAGTTGCGTATCTCATCGGCACTACGGTAACAGCCGCGGCAGATATCTTTTTCATCAAGCAGGCAGATAGATACGCACGGAGACCGCACTGGCCCAACATCACCCGAATCAGTCATGCGCTATCGGCTTGAGGCTGCGCCGGAAGCTCGCTGCTTTTTGTACATAAACCTGAGCGGAGCTTTGCAGCATTCGGATCATTTTTTCGTCCAGCTGTCGAACCACTTTTGCGGGTGTGCCGAGTACCATGGAGTTATCTGGAATTTTCATACCTTCAGGCACGAGGGCATTGGCGCCAACCAGACAGTTTTTGCCTATTTCCGCGCCGTTTAGTATCACCGCGTTGATGCCGATGAGCGAGTTGTCACCAATGACACATCCATGCACCATTGCGCAATGCCCAATGGTGACGTTGCGGCCCACTTTGACCTGTATGCCCGGATCCGTGTGTAACACGGCATTGTCCTGAATATTGCTGCCCGCCGCGACACATATCAGGTCGGTATCGCCGCGTATCACAGCGTTGAACCAGACGCTCACCTGGTCGCCCAGCTCGACTGAACCAATCACATCAGCGCTATCGGCAACAAAAACTTCTTTGCCAATAACCGGCACACGCTCTTCAAATTGATAAATCATTCATTCTTCCTCGGTAAATCTGGCTAATCCAGCTCTCAGTATCCGGGACAAACCCAAGCTATCTATTTCCATCCACAAACCAGCTTCCCGCCCCGCAGCCAATATGTCGACCGCCATTGCCAGCGAGCTACTGCTTATAACCGCTTAGTATATGTGCCCATTTAGCAAACCACCCTCACCAGCAAATTCTAAACTGATTTTCTTCAGATTGTCGGTGTTGAGCAAGCACGACACTGACGGCGCAGGGCAGCGGATTTTGCTTGGCAACCTCGGAATCCCCATCAGAATCGAGTTCGCTATGCTGGCGAACAACAGGCCAAACCACTCCTGAGACTCATCCAGGCGAGCCGCACTAACGACGCGGTAGCACCCTTTTTCCCCGGACAGCGTTATACTTCACACAGTGCTCAAACAGCTAATGACCATTTTTCAGGAGGCAATCGACCTTGAAATACTGCAGCTCCTGCGGTGACTCTATCAGTACGCGGATACCCGAAGGTGACGATCGCCATCGGCATATCTGCAACGGTTGCGACACTGTGCATTATCAAAACCCCTGTATTATAGCGGGCAGCTTACCGGTTTATGGAAACCAGGTTCTGCTGTGCCGACGCGCG
>JBFJZC010000396.1:0-2175 GCA_041622295.1 Porticoccaceae bacterium | reverse complement strand
TTTTAGTCCGGAGCTTTCCGATTTCACGATTTATGTTATCGATGTCTCGGCTGGCGACAAAATTCCTCGCAAGGGTGGTCCCGGAATCACTAAATCGGATCTGCTGATTATCAATAAAACGGATATTGCGCCCTTTGTTGGTGCGTCCCTTGAAGTCATGGATCGCGATGCCCGCAAAATGCGCGGGGCTAAGCCGTTTCTGTTTACGAATATGAAAGACAAAACCGGCTTAAACGATGTGATTGCCGTTATTTGCGAGCAGGGTATGCTCGATATAGCCAGTTGATGCAGCTGTTAATTTATTTTGCGGCGAATTAAATTGCAGATGGCAGGGCAGCCTGGCGCCACCCGGCGCTCTGATGGTTAAGCCTTGAGCTTTGCGCAGGCGTGCATGTATGGGTAACTTGCACCAATAAAAAGCACTGAACCGCTCAGGTATGGTGCACTTTCTGGTATTTCCACCTCGTGACATCCTAAAAAACGGCTGTTCCGGTTTTACGCAGCCCTTAATTGCCTACTTTCTGCATTTCCCCCGTACAAATCCCCCAGCTGATGGCGCTGGCATGGCTTATGCATCGCCAGTACTGCGAGTTTTTAGGTGCGATAACGTTTGTACTCAGTCGTGCTTCTAAACTTAACGACGCAATAAATAAGATGAACCGGGAGAAACCATGAACACTGGGAAAAGTCATTCATTGTCATTACGGCGCAGCATGAAAAAGCTGGGCATTGCCGCCAGCGTAACTGCAATTTCATTGTCAGCCTGTTTCGTACACGCGGCCGACACGATCAAGGTTGGTGTGTTGCACTCGTTGTCGGGCACCATGGCGATCAGCGAAACCACCCTGAAAGATACGGTATTGATGCTGGTTGAAGAGCAAAACAAAAAAGGTGGTTTATTGGGTAAAAAACTTGAAGCAGTTGTGGTCGATCCCGCCTCCAACTGGCCACTATTCGCTGAAAAGACCAAGGAGCTCCTCGGCAAAGACAAAGTGGATGTTATTTTTGGCTGCTGGACTTCGGTGTCCCGCAAGTCGGTGTTACCGGTCATTGAAGAGATGAATGGCCTGCTGTTTTATCCGGTGCAGTACGAGGGTGAAGAGTCTTCAAAGAATGTTTTTTACACCGGCGCGGCACCCAATCAGCAGGCGATTCCCGCTGTCGATTATCTGATGAACGAGATCGGCGTCAAGCGCTGGGTGCTGGCTGGCACGGACTATGTCTATCCGCGGACGACCAATAAAATTCTCGAGTCTTACCTCAAAAGTAAGGGCGTTGCTGCTGAAGATATCATGATCAATTACACACCATTTGGCCATTCCGACTGGCAAACAATTGTCTCTGACGTGAAGAAATTTGGTTCTGCCGGCAAGAAAACAGCGGTGGTATCCACCATTAATGGCGACGCCAATGTGCCTTTTTATAAGGAATTAGGTAACCAGGGTGTATCTGCTGAAGATATTCCGGTGGTTGCCTTTTCGGTCGGTGAAGAAGAGCTTTCCGGCTTTGATACCACGCCGCTTGTGGGTCATCTGGCTGCATGGAATTATTTTATGAGCGCCGATGCTGATGTGAATGCGGAGTTCATCAAAAAATGGCATGCGTTTATTAAGAACGAGAAGCGCGTTACCAACGATCCGATGGAGGCCACCTATATCGGCTTTAATATGTGGGTAAAAGCAGTCGAAAAAGCTGGTAGCACTGAGGTTGATAAGGTGCGCCCTGCGATGTACGGCATAACGGTACCCAACCTGACCGGCGGCACAGCAAAAATGCTACCCAATCATCATCTGACCAAGCCGGTATTAATTGGCGAGATTCAGGAAGACGGACAGTTTGAAACCGTCTGGCAAACAGAGAGCGAAGTGCCGGGTGATGCGTGGACCGACTTCCTGCCCGAAAGCGCCAAGCTTACCTCCGACTGGCAGGATCCAAAAATCATGTGCGGTAATTACAATACCGAAACCAAAACCTGTTCCGGACAAAATTACTAAGCTTACATTTCGTGTAGTTTATTGAACTAACGCTGGCCTCGTACCGCCCCCCCTCTTTGGGTGCGAGGCTGGCGTTTTCTTTACCTTTAATAACCCGACAATAAATCGATGAATAATTTGCTCAGGGTTGTGCTCGTGGTGCTCGCTCTTGTGTGGTTGATGCCCGGGCACGCCAGCCAGG
>JBFJZC010000395.1:0-2190 GCA_041622295.1 Porticoccaceae bacterium | reverse complement strand
GCTTTTTTATGGCTGGACAGAAAGCAATACGGTTTTAAGTGTGCGCTGCAGGGCGACCGCAGCGGCGGCTTGCCGGTTATTCATACAGTTGCCAGTTATTCATACACCAGTTATTCATGCAATAGCAGTTATTTATAAAGCAGCAATAAAATCAGTGAGGGAAATCACCGCGGCAGTAGTAAAAACCGGGGCTAGCGGTGCGTAATCCGCATCGAATAATCAATGGCCTGGCAGTGTTTGGTCAGTGCACCGATAGAAATAAAGTCAAGCCCTGCACTGGCGCGCTGGCGCAGACTGCCCTTGTCGATATTACCCGATACTTCCAGTTCTACCGCATATTGCTGGCTCATGGTCAGGGCCGCCAGTAGATTCTGTTCCGAAAAATTATCCAGCATAATGCGGTCGGCCTTTGCGGCCAGGGCCTGTGCCAGTTCCTCCAGTGTCTCCACCTCTACTTCGATGGGTTTATCGGGCGCGAGTTCGCGCGCGCGCGCCACCGCTTTGTCGATACCGCCGCAGGCGGCGATATGGTTTTCTTTGATCAGAAATGCATCATAAAGGCCGAGGCGGTGATTATCGCAACCACCGGTTTTGACCGCGTACTTTTGTGCCAGCCGCAGGCCGGGCAGGGTCTTGCGGGTGTCGAGGATACGGGTGCTGGCGTGTTCGACCAGTTTCGCATATTCCCGCGATACCGTGGCGGTGCCGGACAGGGTTTGCAGGAAGTTGAGTGCGGTGCGCTCGCCGGTTAGCAGTGCGCGCGAGTTGCCTTTGAGCGTGCACAGGGTCTGGTTGGCGGCAATGTTATCGCCATCAGCCGCTGCCCAGTCCAGGGTGATGCCGGAGTCAAGCTGACGGAATACCTCGTTAACCCAGGGAATGCCGCAGATCACCGCAGCTTCGCGGGAAATAATCGTCGCTTCAGATTCGCTATCCGCTGGAATTAATTGCGCGGTGATATCGCCATCGCCGATATCTTCGGCCAATGCCCGTTGCACGCTGGCGATGATGTCCTGTTGTAGCGCTGGTTGTAGCGCTGGTTGTAGAGCTGGATCCAACACGGTTTGGCCCTCGCTTGCCTGATTGATTAAGAAACTTGCTGTCTATTATGTCGCCGAATTGGTTATTTAACTTGTTGCTTCTGGCTAGCCGGCAAAATTTGTTACTTACGTAATGTACCTGGACGATGGCGCTGTCCGAGCTCGACAGATTTTAGCAAAACCGAGACGTTGGCACCGGATGTTATTGTCAGGTATGGCCGTGGTGCGGGTATGGGGGCGACGGGCCTTGCTCCTGGTCTGGGATGAGGCCTCCTGGGGGCTTATGTAAAGATACTTGACAAATATAATGTATATGAGCAAGATCGGCCCATAAGTCTATGAAAAATATCGTCGTTTCCCGTGTGAATTTGTTGTTCATCTGTTATCGACTGGATGAAACGTGGTTTTGATGCAAGCAAGGCTCGGCTGTTGAACGAACCGCCCCTACAATCTACCCCCCGTCGTCCGGTTGATGGTTACAACCGGGCTCGTCTTGCGTCCCTGAAAATGCTGAGGGATAGAACACACAACTTCCTGAGTGAGCGGTCTCGGGCCCTGTTTGATCAGGTGACAGAGGTGCTTTTCGATAAGGCCGACGACCTGGAGTGCGCGGCGAGCCAGACCCAGTACTTTGACGCTATTAAGCTGCTCCGAGCGGACCGGCGCGACGTGATTGAGCGATGGCTAAGTGGCGTATCCGCTGGTTTTGATAATCTGGGGCGAACGCCAGGGCCTGAGGGTAGTGACGGCTACGCGGTTGATAATGGCCCACTGTCCTTGCTTGGTGACGATGATCTGGAAGAAATTATCGCGTTTGACGTGATGGTATCTGCTGCTGTGGCCAATAATCACGGTGCCCTGCATTTGCTGCAGCGGCGTGTTGCAGCGCTCGTGGGTGCAGAGCTCAACCTGGCCCGGTTGCCGTTTAGTCCGGAAGTTATTTCCGAGCAGTTCGCGCTGGCGCTGCGCCCCCTGGACATACCTTTACAGCCAAAGCTGTACTTGCTGAAACTTTTTCAACAGAAGGTGCTCAATGGGCTTGACGAACTATTGGATCAGAGTAACCGCCTGTTGGTGGACCTGGGTATTCTGCCCGACATCAAGCCCGAGACGATCAACGGCGGGCGAACCGATGGGAGGCGGACCGATG
>JBFJZC010000394.1:0-2192 GCA_041622295.1 Porticoccaceae bacterium | reverse complement strand
GCCATCGACATATCTGCAACGGTTGCGACACTGTGCATTATCAAAACCCCTGTATTATAGCGGGCAGCTTACCGGTTTATGGAAACCAGGTTCTGCTGTGCCGACGCGCGATAGAGTCTGCTTATGGCTACTGGACGCTGCCGGCCGGTTTCATGGAAAACGGCGAAACGACATTTGAAGGTGCACTACGAGAAAGTCGGGAAGAAGCGAATGTACACCTCGACGCCCTCGAGCTGTACACCATGATTGACATACCCCATATCAACCAGGTCTATATCTTTTTCCGGGGCAACATGGCAGCGCCTGAGTTTTCGCCTGGCCTGGAATCGCTGGAAGTGAAGCTGTTTAACGAAGAAGATATTCCCTGGTCAGATATCGCCTTCCCCTCGGTCAAAAAGACCCTGGAACATTATTTTGCCGATCGAAAATCGGGCAGCTTTCCGATTCGTACAGAACTGATTTGCCGAAGAAAACGCTAAGCCATCATTACGGTACCGCACATCAGGACTATTCAAGCCAGATCAGACTGGCCATTCGGCCAGTATCACGTCGGCTCCGATGTGAATAAAACAATTCGCATTGTGCCGACGTGCAGTAGTCACCACCGTATATATGATTGACGCCCCACTGCCTGAGTTGAACCTTTGCCAATTGGTACAAATCCGCAAAATAGTGCCCAGCCGAGCTATTTGAGGGTTGAAAACAGGCCCTCACCAAAGTGTCGTCAATACTCACCATACTGCCATGTAAAAACGCTTCCAGCACTTCCGGCCCAACTTCAAAATGTTTCCCACAAATGGCCGGACCCAAATAGACCATCAACTGGTCCGGCGGGACATTCAGCGCTTTAAGCGTAGCGGGAACGATGCCGCCGACGAGTCCTCGCCAACCCGCGTGAACGCTGGCCACCACGGATGCATCTTTTGCACTGATTAATATGGGCAAACAGTCCGCAGTCAACACCACGCAGGCAAGGCCCACCTGCCGGCTGAAAGACGCATCTGCAATCTCTATTCTACCTGCTGAAGAAGCCTCGACTACCCTGATACCGTGATCCTGTTTCAGCCACTGCGGCGACAGCGTTAAACCCAACTGCTGGGCGAGTGCAGAGCGCGCGTGCTCAGCAACGCTGCGCGCGACATCACGCAGACCAAGTCTTTCGCACAACGCGGAAGCGTTCTCGCTAAACCCCTCTCGGGTTGTCATCACGCTGCGCACCCCTGGCGGCAGGGGCCAATCGGGAATCAGCAGAGGGAACCCTTGCGATGTATGCTGATCCATTCTCCTGCTCCCGCTGCCAGTCACCCCAGGTCGCTGTCTCTGTCACTCTGATCGCGAGCCAGCGCCGCCAGCAGGTTCTCCATGTCCTCGGGCAATGGCGCCTGCCAGGCCATGGTATGCCCGGAGTCTGGATGAACCAGCCCGAGGCGCGCAGCGTGCAACGCCTGTCGATCAAAATCCTGCACTACCCTTCGCAGATTATCGCCGATGCCCGCCGGCAAGCGCATTCGCCCACCGTACAGGGGGTCGCCAACCAGAGGATGACCAAGATGCGCCATATGGACGCGAATTTGATGGGTGCGCCCGGTTTCCAGCATCACGTTCAGATGGCTGTATCCCTGGTATCTGCGCCGCACACGGTAATGCGTAATGGCCGACTTGCCACCGGCTCGGGTAACCGCCATGCGGGTTCTTTGGGTCGGGTGCCGTCCGATCAAGGTATCCACGATCCCGTTTTTTCCAATTTCGCCGCACACTACTGCTTCATAGCGCCGAGATACCGAGCGAGCTTTCAACTGATCCACCAGGGAATGATGAGCTGGGAGCGTTTTGGCTACCACCAGCAGGCCGGTGGTGTCTTTATCCAGCCGGTGCACAATACCGGCGCGGGGTATTGACTCCAGCTGCGGGCAATGGTGCAACAAACCATTCAATAAGGTTTGATCAAGGTTACCAGCACCGGGGTGAACAACCAGACCTGCCGGTTTATTCACCACCAGCAAGGCACTGTCCTCATAGACAATATCCAGATCAAATGCCTGCGGCTGCCATTCACCTTCAATCGTTGGCGTAGCCTCCAGACTCAGCCACTCACCCCCGACCAGCTTGTCCCGGACGCCGCCAGGCCTGTCGTCAACACACAACTGCCCCTCACGAATCCATTTTTGCAGGCGCGCCCGGGAATAATCCGG
>JBFJZC010000393.1:0-2207 GCA_041622295.1 Porticoccaceae bacterium | reverse complement strand
CGGGGCGCAGCCGCTCTGTGCAAGGCCTATAACGATTGGGCCTGGGACTATTGTCAGGCAGATCCAGAGCGGATCTTTTTTGCCGCGCTGCTGCCTTTACAGGACACCAGGCTGGCAGTGCGAGAGCTCTATAGAGTGGCCGATAAAGGCTGTCGGGTTGGCCTGGTACGGCCCATTGATGCCATGGGCAATTATCCCCTGCAGCCAAAATATGAACCACTGTGGCGGGCGATGCAGGAAACCGGCGTGGTTTATGGCATGCATCCGTTTCCGGCCCTGGGTTCCCTCAAGCCGCCGGGCTATACGGAACAACACTCAGCCTCGGAGCTCATCAACAAGACGGTAGTGTCTGCGGGTATTCCCCACGGCTTTCTCACCAATGTGCAGAACTTTCAATCCGAGGCCTCGCTGTGGGTGGTGTCGGCCCTGTTCTCTGGCCTGTTTGAGCGTTTCCCAAAACTGAATGCAGCGGTTTTTGAAGCGTCATCTACCTGGTTGAGTTTTGTGCTTGATGAGTGTGACAAGTATTACAAACTGTACAGAAACGAGCGCACCATGCGGCCGCTAAAACAGTTACCCAGCGAGACCTTCTTTGAGCATTGTGTGACGGGTTTTGAGGGTGACGAGGCACCGCCCTCGCGGATGCCAGAGTTTTACGAGGATATTCTGGTCTGGTCTTCCGATGTTTATCACCACGATGGCGATGATGTCTGGCGCGCCATGGAAACCATGCAGGGCGCCAATTTATCCAGGGAGCGCCAGGCCAAGTTTCTGGGGGGCAATGCCCGTCGTGCCTACAATATTCCCGAGCCTAAATCCTTTATCCGTGACCGACAAACTGAAATCGAACGCCCGGACTGGTGGCCAACTCAGGAAGAAATTGACTATGCCATGACCCCTGAAGCCGGTATTTCACCGTACGCCAAGGCGCTGAATGAGAGCAAAGCCAGTGCTTCGAAATCACGGGCTTCGTCGGCTCCCCAAAGCGCTGCGAAATTGGTCGCCGGAGGTGCAGAATAATGTCCTCAAGCAATGGCAAGGCATCTAATGGAAAGCAAAAATCATTTTCAGTGCTAGACAGCGATTCACACATCGTTGAAACGCAGGATATCTGGACAAAATATCTCGACCCGGAGTACCGCACCCTGGGTAAATTTGCCCTGTGGCGGGAGGAGGGTAAGACCAACTCCTACCTTAAAGTGAATGGCAAAATCTTTAGGGACACTATGAATACCAACATACCCCGCCATGCCATCTGGCAGCCGGGCATGACCTGGGACGATGTGGGTAATCTCGATCCCGATGTACGCCACGATAAGACTCAGGGCGCGTCAGACCCGCAGGCTCGACTGAAAGATATGGATGCCATGGGGATCGATCAAACGGTGTTGTACCCCACCTGGTTTGCGGAAGGTTTTCATTTGATCGAAGACCCGGATGTGGCCTACGCCCTGGCCCGGGCCTACAACGACTGGATGGCGGATTTTTGTGCGGTGGCATCAGAACGCTTGTTTGCTGTCGCCATGATCCCCTTGCAAAACCTCGATTTTGCCCGTGAAGAGCTGCAACGTATTAAGCAGATACCCTGCTTTAAGGGTGCGTTTATTCGTCCGATGTTTATCGAAGATCGCTATTTTACCCACCCCTATTACGACCCCTTGTGGGCGGCGTTGGAAGAGCTGGAAGTTACCGCAGCGGTGCACCCTGCCAGCGGTTTATGGAACCCGGAGTGGACGTCTCATGGCCCGTTTATGGAGAAAGTGAAAAGCCGCCTGACCAAGGCGACATTGCTGGTTGAAGCAGGTGGTGGACCCAATGCAGGCGGCGGTAATGGCGGCAACCTGGGTTTTCTGGCGGCCGGTGATTTGGGGCACCCTATGTCCCAGGTTATTTCGCCGTGGCTGGATAACCACATGTTTGTTGGTGCGGCGTTAATCGGTTTTACGGTGATGCAGCGTTATCCCAAAATGAAAGTGGTGATGGCCCATGGCAAGGCCTCGTGGATGGAAGAGGTCCTGGAGAAAATGGAAGCTTCGGCGCTGACCTTCCCCTTGCTGCATGCCTACCCGGTGCGCACTGATCCCGAAGAAATGTGGGAAGAAGGTGAAGTCATGTTGGGTTTTGATGCTCAGGAACGCATGGTTCAGCAGTTATCAGAAGATTATGTTGAGAAAGTCGTGTGGGGCTCAAACTACCCGCAGCAGGAT
>JBFJZC010000392.1:0-2211 GCA_041622295.1 Porticoccaceae bacterium | reverse complement strand
GAGGCCGTGGCTACTCGCTTCCTGCTCAATAAGGTGGTCGAAGGCATTACGTAGTTTGCTATAACTCGGTAACACGGCCGATTCATCGGTGCCCCAGTTGCGGTAGGTATGAACATTAGCGTCGGGATACCAGGTGACCTGTTCCAAATTGTCAAATTTTTCCAGGCCAACGCCGCGTGGTTGCTGCCCAGGCGTGACCACATTGGTAAACAGAATATTGCCGTTACCGTCGCTGAATTTATAAACATTGCCCCCAAACACCGGGGCAACAGAGGCCGCGAACACAAGCGTTGTGATAAAGCGAAAGAACCAGGTCAATGATGCATCTCTGAATAGTCGTGGATGTCGGTGTCGAGAAGTCTACAGGCCATCCGAAGTGTCCGGTACCATGTTAAGAGAAAAACGCCAGAAATCATACTATTTCAACAGGTTATGCGTCACATTTCGAAACTTATAGTTAAGCTGGCACAGACTAATTTATCAACGCCACTTCGCTCGATACAGCTACAACGACCGGTAGACCAGGTAAAAGCCCCGCAGCGAAGTAACGCCACGGGGCTTTACATACCTCTTACAAATTCGCACACGCCATCTGCAAGTTCCGGACGAACAATCGAGGCGGCGCGCCGAACGTTTTATCTGCTAAATTAACGAATACCTCGTCTGCGTACCGAAGCCGGCGTAAAGTAGGCATCGGGGGCTCGCCAGGCAAAATTTGGCGCGCGATCCTTATCGATCATCAATGCCAACATGCGGTGGGCGTCAAAGTCATAGGATATTTCACCGACCCGATTTATAAAACCGATGTTGTAGTACATCAGATTGTGGTCTTCCCAATGACGCCAGAGTCCACCGCGACGATCATAAAGATCTATCAATGTCACTTCCCAGGAGTCCTCGTCGAGATAAAAAACCCTTTTGCCGTAGGCATGGCTGGTGCCTTCCTTGAGCGTCGCCTCAATAACCCATACCCGATGCAACTCGTAACGTGTGTAATCCTGATTCAGGCGGCCATCTGCCTTGATAACCTTATCCATGGTGGCCTCTTTACTGGCCAGTTTGTAAGGATTGTAGGGCACATACATTTCCCGCTTGCCGAGTAGTTTGTATGAGAAGCGATCGTTAGGCCCATTAAAACCATAGCCGTTATCGGTGGTGCCCAGACCATCGCCAGCAGTCACCGGGTTGTCGTGAATGATCTGCGGTGCACGTTTGACACGACGTTGGCCGGGGCTGTAGGCCCAGGCCTTACGATAGTTTTCGGTAAAAGATATGGGCTCCAGCGCGAGTACTACCTGACCAGCCACCTTGGCAGGCGCAACCAGCACCTGAGAGTACAATATATTATGATTCGCCGGGTCAGATGCAGGATCGTCGTCGCTCTGATTTGGGTCACTCCATTTGTTATGGAAATTCACCTGCAGTTTATTAGGCACATAGTCACCACCCGATGCGACTGCAGTGGTGGTTTCCATCGCGTCGTACCATATCAATCTGGGTCGCGATTGCTGATTCAGGAAGGCTTCATCAGCATTATGCGGGATAGGAAAAGCCCACGCTTTTCTCGCACCCCTGTAGCCAATCATGCCCATATCTTTATCGACATATACAAGCTCTGACCTGTCCAGATTTTTTAGCGCGGCTTCATAAACATGGGGTGGGTATACTGCCGAGCGCCGGGTGGGGTAGATGTTCATGAAAAAATCCGGGTACGTCTGAAACATCTTCTTCTGACCTTCTGACAGCTTGTCGGCATGCTCCTGGAAATTCTGCGCAGTGATGGTAAAGCGCACCTTATCGTCGGCAAAGGGATCCGGCAGGAATTCACCGTCTTTGTACCCAGCAGGAGGCGTAATCGGTACATTTTTCCACTCGGGTATCGTGCCTTCGGCGTTACCTGCTCGAATGGCGCCGGCTGGTGTTAGTACGGTTCCTTCAAGGCCAATGCTCGCCCTTTCTTCCGGCGTTACAGCTGCTATGGCAACACCGCTGACCAGGGCAATCGCCATCGCTATTCCCATAGCGCTGGTCAGGACAAGCGCTTTTCTAACCTGTTTCATGGTTTTGGTAGTCATTGCTGCACCCCTTAGAAGCTGTATTTGAGAATGGCGGAAACATTGTCCCGATCGGACCAGGTACCTTCCTTGCCGGGCCACCAGGTAGCTGCTAGCTCCAGCGACAACTCGCCCTGGTAATCGAAGGTCAGACTGG
>JBFJZC010000391.1:0-2268 GCA_041622295.1 Porticoccaceae bacterium | reverse complement strand
CCCAGTGTTTGAGCGCCAGGAGGGCGTTTTGTCCGGCTAAATGACGGATACCATGTTCAATAATCGCCAGAAACTCGGGCGTTTTTGCCGCAAACAAGTTGTATTCACCGACGCGCGCGGGGTTTTTGTCGAGGGATACGTAGTTGCTAGCTTGCCTGCGGTATTGATCTGATACAAAAAAACGTTCGACATAGCTGCCGAGCGCATATTGATGGTTGAGGATGGCGAGGGTGTAACGCCGCCATGCCACTTCCTGGGTGATGCGCTGGTCGGCAACCAGCAGGCTAAATAGCGCGTCGCAGGCCTGGGGCTGGGATTTGCCGACCACCCAGAGCTCGATGCCACCGTCCAGTGCTTCTTTCCGTTGGCCGGTCTGGTAGCGGGCGAAATGATAGTGGCATTCCAGTTCGGTGGTTGCCGTTGCTTGCACGTAGTAATGTTGATAAAGCTGCCATAGGCGCTTGCTGTAGAGCAGCGCCAGCCAGCTGTTGCGTAGCCGCTCGGCTAACCAGGTATCCTGGTAGCTTGCCAGAAATTGATCGACGGCTGGCCTGTCAGCCAATGTCAGCCGACGACTTATCCTGGCGTACTCAAGGTAGGGATAAAGCGGGTAATCACGCAAGTACTGTTTGTGTTGCTCGAACGCAAGCGTCGAACCAGCTTCCAGGCTTTGCTTGACCTTGGTATACAGAACGCGCTGCTGAGCCAGTTTGGAGTCATCTGCAAGCGAGTGTGTTGAGTAGGAGAAAAGTAATAGCAGTGCGAGCAGTGTTGCGGGAAAGTTGTACAGTTTGTAGGGCATACATACCAGTAAAAGTTAGATTCAAATGTTATGGGGCGGACTCAGGAGCTACCAATACGGAGCGTGTCCATTGCAGGCGTGTCGCTGGCGGAGCAGACGTTTACTACTTAAGGCGGTACCCAGCCTAACAGTGAATCTACAATGACGGCGTCCATGATAATCAAATAACTACTTTTGTTTAGGAATTCGTACCGCTAATACGTCGCAAACAGCGCCATGTAACACACCCGAGGCGGTGGATCCAAAGATCAGCGCCAGGCCATGTCGCCCGTGGCTGCCCACCACGGTTAAATCGACCTCGTTATCGCGCGCGAAATTGTGCATTTCCTGTGCCGGTTGGCCTATCACAACGTGCCGATCCGCTGAGGTTAGACCGAGTTCCTGGCAAAAATGATCGAGGCGTACGCGCGCCTGTTCTTCCATTTGGGTTTGCACTTCACTTAAGTCCATCGGTATGTCGCCGCCGTAGGCAAAGGACAGGGGTTCCTGAACGTGAATGAGGCTGATCCGGATATCCCGGTCATGGAACAGTTCTTTGACGTGGTCGATAACTAACTGTGACTCGGGGGACAGGTCAAGCCCGACGAGAATATGATGATAATACGACATCGCAGTGTGCCTCCGTTTTCCAAGGTATAGTGTACCCGTTTTCGGGTTGTCGGCCAGCGTACTGTGGAATATCTAATAATAGCTGTAATCCTTGCGGTGATGATCTCGCCGTTCCTGGCATTTAGGCCGTCTCGGCGGCAAAAGCATATTGCCGCCTTACGTGAAGAGGCGCGTCGATGCGGGCTGCGGGTACAAATTGTCCCCGAGGCCACTGCTGATCAAAATGACCGCAGCCCGGTGGCGGTCCGCTATTTGTTGCCGTGGCTGGCAAAGACGACGGGGCAGACAGACTTCGCGCACTGGGTGTTGGTGCGCAATTATAGTCGTGGCCAGCCTTCGAGCTGGCCGGATTGGCGCTGGTTCAAAAATGAAGCGCCTGGTAATCAGCGACAGGCCATTGCTAAAGGCTTGTCAGTGTTGCCAGGGGAAGTGAGTGGGTTATCTGGCGACGGGCAGGGCTTGAGTATCTATTGGCAAGAGCGTGGTGGTGTTGAGCAGGTGCAGATCATTGCCGAAGCCCTGCTCACAATTCGTCAGGCTATCAGCGAGTTAAGTCAGGATTTGGGGTAGAAAGGTACGCGGATTTGTCGCTCCTTGCGAACCGCTCGGTCAGGCTTCTTTACAAAAGTTTTGATGAAATGCCTTGACCCCATAGGACTCAGGCCTTATATATCGGCCCTCCGGCCTGTCGGCCACCCCACCATCGAGAATTTAAAGGAATACATGGGTAAATCACTGGTTATTGTCGAGTCGCCTGCCAAGGCGAAAACAATAAATAAATATCTGGGCAAGGATTTCATCGTCAAGTCGAGTATCGGACATGTGAGGGATCTGCCCACCGGCGCTAGTAATCGTGG
>JBFJZC010000390.1:0-2278 GCA_041622295.1 Porticoccaceae bacterium | reverse complement strand
ACTTAAAAATCGCCCGCCTGACCTGACATTTCTTCACCAACAGGAAACGGATGGGGCCTTCCCCTATAGAAAGGTGCTCAACATAATTCAGGGCAACCCTGATTATGACAAGAACTTTCGCTCCCACGGCCCAGCTGACATGCCAGTCTGGGGTAAGATTATTTACGAAGACAGCAACGAACGTGCTGGCATAACAACGGCGCGATTAAAAAATCTCGTTGCTTACATAAAATTGCTGCAAAAATAACCCGGCGGCCAGGCCTTCACTGCGGACGGCCTACGGCCGTCGGCAGGTGGCGGGTGGCAGTCGGATGTTGATAATCGGAAGCAGTACCGTCTCTCCCCGGGTTTTCGCACCCAACTGCTACCAAAGCCCAACTGCATCAAAATCCAGCCGCCAGCAGCATAAAGGGGTTGCAAACCTGGCTATCCGTTTGCGTCCTCACCAGGTTGAACGTTAGAAATAAAGCAGCAAAAGTTACGTTAGATCAAGGCCCCTGGTACTAGTTGATTTATACAATGACATCCACCTTTGCAAATCCGCGCCTGGAGGCCGTTATGCTCAGCAAAACGTTGACAACACAGTTAAACGCGCAAATTAATCACGAATGCTTATCGATAGTGCTGTACATGCAAATGAGCGCCTGGTGCGCCAGCAAGGGCTACGATGGGTGCGCGCATTTCTTTCGACTCCAGTCAGCCGAAGAACGGGCACACATGGAAAAGCTTTTTGAGTATGTGCTGGAAACCGGCGGCCTGCCCCAGCTTGGCACGATTGCCGCGCCGCCATTATCCTGGGATTCCATTCGCGATATTTTTCAGGCAACACTTCAGCATGAGCAGGCGGTTTCCAGGAAGATCAGTGTGCTGGTGGAAACCGCGCTGGCCGAAAAAGATTTTTCTACATTTAATTTTTTGCAGTGGTATGTCGCAGAACAACACGAAGAAGAACACCAGCTAAATTCCCTGCTGGACCGCATCGACATGATCACCGCGGAAGGACATGGCCATTTCACCATCGACCGGGAAGTCAGCAGGCTAACGCAGGCCAAACAGGGCTAATTATCCGGTGTTTTTGTGGGGTCTGTTATTTTTTGTGGGCCTGGTCTTTTGGAGGAGTCTGGTATTTTCGAAGAGTCTGGCGTTTTTGCAGGCGCCAGCATCTTCGCCGGATCAACCAGGCGATCAAATTCAGCGAGGCTCAGGTAGCCCAGTTTTTCGCAGGCTTCACGAAGAGACATATTGTCGCGATAGGCGGTCTTCGCTATGTCGGCCGCCTTGTCATAACCAATCACCGGGCTTAAGGCCGTCACCAGCATAAGTGATCTGTCCATGGACGCGGTCAGCTGTTGCTCATTGGCGCTGATTCCCGCCACACAATGATCGGTAAAGCTGACCATGGCGTCGCTCAACAAACCAATTGATTCAAGAACATTGTGAATTATCACCGGCTTGAAGACGTTCAATTCCAGGTGGCCCTGGCTGCCGGCAAAAGCAACGGCTGCGTCATTGCCCATGACCTGCGCCACCACCATGGTCAGCGCCTCGACCTGGGTCGGGTTGACCTTACCGGGCATGATCGAACTGCCGGGTTCGTTGGCAGGCAGGAACAACTCGCCCAGCCCGCAGCGGGGGCCGCTGGCCAGCAGCCGTAGGTCACTGGCCATTTTAAATAGCCCGGTGGCGAGCAGGCGCAGGCGTCCGTGCAGATCCACCAGTGCATCGTGCGCCGCCAGCGCCGCGAACTTGTTTGTAGCGCTGGTAAAGGCGACGCCGCTGAGTGTCGCCAACCGAACCGTCACTGTTGGTGCCCAGTCCGGTGGCGTATTGAGACCGGTACCCACGGCGCTGCCACCGATCGCCAGCGCCTTGAGGCCGGGCAACACGTCACGTATTTGCGTCTTCGCATAATTGAGCTGGGCAGCGTAGCCACCGAACTCCTGACCCAGGGTCACTGGTGTCGCATCCATCATATGGGTGCGTCCCGTTTTTACCTGATCCACAAACTCACGGCTTTTATCCTGCAGCGCAGATTCCAGACCAAGCAGCGCCGGCAGTAGGTCGTCTTCCAGAGCGCGAATCGCGCTGACATGCATCACGGTGGGAAAGACATCGTTGGAAGATTGCGAGCGATTGACGTGGTCGTTCGGATGTATCGGCGCATAACTGCCCCGCGGCTGCCCGGCCAACTCGTTGGCGCGATTGGCGATCACCTCATTGAGATTCATATTGGTCTGGGTGCCGCTGCCGGTCTGCCACACCACCAGCGGAAACTGGT
>JBFJZC010000389.1:0-2309 GCA_041622295.1 Porticoccaceae bacterium | reverse complement strand
GCCAGCATGGTTTCTTCACACCAGATAAGTGAGCAGTTTTGCTGAAACGGGGTGACGGGAATGATGGCAAATTTCATAAACGGAATTCCGATGATCAGTTAATTCAGGCGCAAACTTTAGCAGAGAATACGCCTGGGATCATATTATTGGCGGTGCTGCTGTCGGGTGGGATCGCTCAGCGGCGCGAGGCCATGGTTAAATCTTGAGCGCAAAAGCTTCGACTGCGTTAGCATCAAAACCTGGTTCGCCATCGGGACGCAGCGGCTGCAGGCAAATATGGTCCGCGCCGTTGTCCCAATGTGCTTCCAGGCGCTTTTGTATGGTCGTATCGTCACCCCACGCGACGATGCCATCCACGAGGCGGTCGCTGCCACCATTTTCGAAGTCGGTGGATGTGAAGCCCAGGGTAAGCAGATTGTTACGGTAATTCTGCATACCCAGGTACAGGGCCATAAATTTGCGGGCTACCGCTCGTGCCTGCCCTGCATCTTTGATGCGTAACACTTTTTGTTCCGGCGCCAGAAAACTGTCTGGCCCAATGATGGCGCGAGCCCGCGCGGTGTGTTCTGGCGTGACGAAGTAGGGATGAGCCCCGTCACTGCTCTCGCCCGCCAGGCCGAGCATCTTGTCGCGCAGCGCGGCCAGCACTATTGGCCCCTGGCTGGCTGGCGGTGGTGCGGAGTATATGGCCTTATTCATGGCGTTGAGGTAATTACGCATGGTGGTAACCGGTTTACCGTACTCGTGGTTGCGCAGGGGCGTCACCATTTCCATATGAGATACCCCAAGACCCAGAATGAATCGGCCACCACTTAGTTCATTGAGCGAATTGCGCGCGGCGTTCATGGCGATGGGATCACGGGCGTAGATATTTGCTATCCCGGTAGCCAAACCCAGTTGGGAGGTTTCCCTTGCCAGCACAGACAACATGACGAAGGGATCACGCCCAAAGGCTTCGGGAACCCATAGGGCGCTGTAACCTGATTTTTCAGCGCTCTGGGCGAGAGCGATACACTGTGGGTAGCTGGACGCATCTAGCCATGCCCAAAGGCCGAGTTTGCCGATTTCAGATGTTTTCATGCCTGCGCTCCAGAAAGCTAATAGGGACGCAGAGTCTAACGCCATGGTTTTAGCAAAGACAATCTTTTGCGCTGCCGTGGGCTTGCTCGGCAGCATTGCCTGCTAGCAACAAGGCCATAATCGGAGCGCTCGAATTGACGCATTCCCACGCGAGGTAAGACTGGGGTAGACTCGTGTGCACGCTGATCGTCACTATCCAGGAGAGCTCTCGATGATTAATCTAAAAACCGCGACATCTGAAGAAATGGCGAAAATTATTCCTTATCTCAAGGTGTTTTCGTCACTTAATGAAAAAATCTACCGATGGACGGGGGGTCGCGTACTCGGCAAGCTTAACGGCTACGATGTTTGTCTGGTGACGATGACGGGTGCGAAAAGCGGCAAGCAACGGGTGATTCCATTGATGTATGTGCCCTACAAGGAAGGGGTGATTATTGTCGCCTCCCAGGGTGGCGCACCACGGAACCCGGTTTGGTTCAATAATTTGGTGGCACATCCCGATATCGATGTGCAATACAAAAGCAGGAAAATGAAGCTCCGCGCGCGTCGAGCCGAAGCGGATGAAAAAGAGGCTGTCTGGCCCGTTTGTTGCGAATATTACCCTGACTATGATCTTTATCAAAAACGTACGCCACGTGATATCCCGGTGTTTATTTGCGAGCCTAGATAGACACGCCCGGTGTAGTGTGCGGGGGGGTTATGAAAGCGCAAAGCTTCACCCTTTGTGGCCAGACCAGGCGAGACCCGACGTGAACGAGATAATCACAAAATGGCAGATAAAAAATGTACATGCCTAAACTATTTAGCCAGGGTAGGGTTTTGTGAAGATTTGTGCGTGGTTAAAAGATATTTTCTAGTTGAATACCCAGGTGACAGGTGGGGAGGAACAAAAACAATATATCAAAAAATGGATACGACCTCGCCTGGCTAGCCCTTGCTACTGGACTGCTACCGTTTGTCGTCGTGCATATCGCGTTTATAGCGTCTGCCATCCAGGGCTACATCCCTGCCTGTAATCCCTACCTGGACGGTTGTGCATCTATCAGCGCCAGTGGGCGTCACGGTTTCAGTTATATTTTTTTCAAAATGGGCATGATTCCGGCAGCGCTGCTGTTGGCGGTCTTTTGGCTGGTCTGTCGTTTATGGTTGCTGCAGCTGGGTGACAAAAATATCCTGGTGCTTTGGTTAGTGGCAATATGTGGTGGTGTGTCCGCTGTGTTCCTGGTGTT
>JBFJZC010000388.1:0-2324 GCA_041622295.1 Porticoccaceae bacterium | reverse complement strand
GGCGAACACGGTGTCGGGGTTGAAAAACGCGATTTAATGAATGTGATTTTTGACCAGAGCGATCTCGACCAGCAGATGCGCGTTAAGTGTGCCTTTGACCCCGAAGGTCGACTCAACCCCGGCAAAGTTTTCCCCATCCTGCATCGCTGCGCCGAGCTGGGCAAAATGCATGTTCACAATGGAGAGCTGCCCTTCCCGGACCTACCCCGCTTTTAAGTGGCACCCATAGCGACTAAACCGAGGCGGTGCACCGTGCGAACCCCTTACCCATGACCGAGATGCCTACATTATTAAATTAATAGCACTAAAATTAAAACAGCGAAGCCAATCTGCCGATGCCTGAAATACTGAAACCAACCCACCCTGACCAGTTGATCGAACTTATGCAGTGGGCGGTGGCCAGGGCGACACCACTGGCGGTACAGGCTGGCGGCAGCAAAGCCGGGATTGGTCGACCGGTAGCGACCGAACACGTGCTGGACCTTTCCGGCTTCAACGGCGTCAGCCAGTACGATCCCGCTGAACTGGTACTTACGGCTGGTGCGGGCACCCCCCTGCGCGACATCGAAATATTAATTGCCGAGCGTGGTCAGATGCTGGCCTTTGAACCGCCGAATTACGCCGGCGCTTTTGACACAGCCGTTGTTAATCCCGCTAACGTCCACAATACAGCGACGCTCGGCGGCACGCTGGCAGGGAATATCAGTGGGCCACGGCGCTTTTTTGCTGGCGCAGCGCGGGATCACTTTCTGGGTTTTAAAGCGGTCAGCGGGCGCGGTGAACCTTTCAAGTCTGGGGGCCGGGTAGTAAAGAATGTCACCGGCTTTGATCTGTCGAAACTGGTCGCGGGTTCCTGGGGTACGCTCGCCGCGCTGTGGGAAGTCACCGTCAAGGTACTGCCCGTTCCAGAAAAAACTCGCACATTGCTTATTTTTGACCTCGACGCCAGGCAGGCCATCGCCGCAATGACCGCTGCGGTGAGCTCGCCTCACAGCGTCAGCGGCGCGACACATCTACCCGCAGGGCTCACAGCCAGGTCGAAAGTGGCCTATGTGGCCGGCGCCGCCAGCACTTCAGTCACCGCGCTGAGACTGGAAGGCCCCGGGCCGTCGGTTAGCCACCGGCTTGAAGCACTTAAGTCTCTGTTAGGTGATATTGGTAAAGGGGACACGAGCAAAGGGGATATAACCGCGAGTAAAAACAATTCAATGGAAGAATTACACAGCGACAACTCAGCAGTATTGTGGCGCGAGATTGCTGATCTGGCATTCCTGAATCAAACGTTAGGCAAAGACCTCAACGAGGAAAACCGACATATCTGGCGTTTATCATTACCCCCCGCCAGCGCAGGAGAAACCGCCAGCGCCCTCATCGCACTGGGCATCAGTGAATGGTTCTTTGATCAGGCCGGAGGCGTACTATGGCTGGCCTGTGCAGACAGCGTTGAACCCGCAGATATTCGTGCCCCTCTTGAACAGCACGGCGGCCACGCCACACTGTGGCGGGCGCAAGCAGCAGCACGGCGAACCGCTGCGGTGTTTCATCCTCAACCGGATGCTCTGGCAGCGCTGACACGCCGGGTCAAAGCCGGGTTTGACCCCAGCGGGATTCTCAATCCAGGCCGCATGTATGAAGATTTATAGAGCGAACACAGGTCATGCAAACACACTTTAGTGACAGCCAGCGCGCTGACCCGGCTATCCAGGTAGCCGATGCTGTATTGCGCAAGTGCGTCCACTGCGGATTCTGCACGGCCACCTGCCCCACCTATCGCATCACAGGCGACGAACTGGAAAGCCCCCGTGGCCGTATTTCGCTGATTCAGAATTTACTGGAAAGCGGTGACAGGCCAACAGCGGAGACCGTCGCCAATCTCGACCATTGCCTGTCCTGCCTAAGCTGCGAAAGTACCTGTCCGTCAGGCGTTTCATACCGGCGTCTGATTGACCAGGGTCGCGAATTAATCGAACAGCAATACCAACGCCCACTTGCCGACCGTGCATTGCGCGCGCTGCTCGCCTGGTTGTTGCCGCGGCAAAACTGGTTCCGCCGCAGCCTGTTAATCGGCCGACTGGGCAAAGCCATGTTGCAGATTGTTGGCAACTATTCGATGCCGATTGCAGCATTGGCGAGGCTTATACCCGATCAACTGGCTAAACAAACTGACCTTGTCAAACCGGGCGTCTACCCTGCCAAAGGACGAGAATTAAAACGCGTCGCTCTCATCACAGGTTGCGTACAAAGTGTCCTGGCACCGGATATAGATGCTGCTACCATTCGCGTGTTAGCCCGCCATGGCTGCACGGTGGTTGTGCCAGAATCGT
>JBFJZC010000387.1:0-2346 GCA_041622295.1 Porticoccaceae bacterium | reverse complement strand
CCGGGCGCTGTCTTCTTCCCAGGCCATGCTGGTTACTTCGGTTTGTAAACAGGCCTTATCGTACAGGTTATATTTTCTGGCAATGGCCTTACTGTGCTCCAGAATTTCCGGCGCATGAGAGTACTTTTCTTTAGGGATGTAATTTAGCTCTTCACACAAAGGCAGATAAACATAGGCTTCAACATCGCACTGGGCCCCCGGATAACGGTTCCAGTACCAGGTACCACCAAAATCACCGCCTTTTTCAATCATGCGTATATCTTTCGCCCCGGCTTCCCGCAGGCGCGCACCTGCCAGCAAACCACCAAAGCCACCGCCCACGATGACTACGTCGACTTCGTCCGTCAGCGGCGCTCGTGTCAGGTCTTTTTCCACATAGGGATCATCGATATATTTCGAGAAATCGCCCGTCACCTCCTGATACTGGGCCGCGCCTTCTCGGCGGATACGTTTATCCCGTTCTTCACGGTATTTTGCGCGCAGCGTATCCGGGTCAAAGCCCAGTTCGGATACGTCGACAGGTGAATTGCTGGCATTTGCCATAGTCTGATCTCCTAAAATTAAAAATCTGAAGTCATCGTGTCTAAAGTCTTGCCCCCAGAAATCGCGGCCGCTGGAGACGCTATATAAATCACTTAAATCTTAAACTGCATAAACCACTTAAAACGCTGCCAGTGAGCCCTTTACCGTCTTAATAGGCGTCATTGCTGTCCAGATTGTTGTCCCCCCACCTTTGATATTGGCCAGTAAACTAGCAAGCAAACTTGCGCTGCCGGTACAACTGACCGTCAAACGGGGTGCTAAACAGCCTTAACTGGCGGTGAACAGCGAGAACAGAAGGCACGGGGACTAAATTTAAGCGCCTAGTATATCAGGCAATGGGAAGTCCAGAACTATTGCAAAACATACGTTCCATTTGATATAGAAGCCGGGATCCTGACTACGCCCGGGTAGCGATTCCAGTAACAGGTGCCACCGAAGTCTCCCGCCCGTTCGATCATGCGAATATCCTTTACGCCGGCCTCGCGGAGGCGCGCACCGGCCAGTAAACCGCCAAACCCACCGCCGATAACCACCTCCAACTCGTCAGTCAGCGGCTCCCGAGTAAAATCTGGTTCAACGCAAGGATCATCAATGTATTTCGAAAAATCACCAGTCGGCCGTTGATACTGTTCCATGCCGTCCTTGCGGATGTGTTTATCGCGCTCATAATGATATTTTTCGCGCAGCGCGTCGAGGTCAAAATCCAGTTCCGCAGGATGCAGGGTAAATGTTATCTCCGCACTCATGCTTACTACCGCTACTCAATTATTTTGTTAATAGTCCCGAAGTCAGGGGCTATAAATGGCCAGGGGCTACGCAGGGTTAAGGTCGAAAACTGTATCGCGGGCTTTTAACAGGTGGCGCATAATCCCTATACACCGGCAATACCGCAGATAAGCAAACACATCGGCACCGACCATCGTGGTAAGGAACGACAGTACTATTTAAAAATAGCGCCAGACCACGCGTTATCCAGGATAACGCGTGGTCTGGTCAAACGACTGCACTAAGATCCCGGCATTAATGCTCTCGTGTCCTCCATCATAAAATAGAACCCAAAATAAATCTGGCTTTTTCCTGTCCCGCATTTGATTTAGATCCGCTCGCTTGCAGCTACCAGGAGAGAGATGTCAGTTTCTGCACAACGCATACAGTATGACTAATCTACGCAATCACCAGGCCCTTGAAATCACCCGCGTCCCGCCAATCGCTGAGTATCTTAAAAAATTCTACCGGGCCGCCACCATATTGCCCACTCAAAAAGCCGTTGCGATTACCGGCTTTACCTTCGTTGTTGTAATAACCGGGCGTGCACTCAATAAAATAGCTCTCGGCCATATGAGCCAGACTGTGAATGGTCGCTACCCAATCGTCTTCCGCCTCCTGCGTAGCTTCGATGGTTTGAGCATTGTTGTCCATGCCATGTTTTACTACGTGGGCAAGATGGCTAGCTTGCTCGTTCAAACCGTGAGGCACGTTGGCGGTAAGGCCGGTCTGGGTAAAGCCGAGAAAGAAAGCATTAGGGAAACCGTGGCTGTACAGGCCATGGAAAGTAGACAGGCCGTTATCCCATTTTTGCCTCAATGAAATGCCGCCTCTGCCGATTACGTCATAGCCTGACTGGCTGGTGTAGTTGGTACCCACCTCAAACCCAGTGGCAAAAATCAGACAGTCGACTTCGTATTCCTTGCCATCGACGACAACGCCGTTTTCGGTCACTGCGTCCACGCCCTGTCCCCCGGTATCCACCAACTGAACATTCGGCCGGTTGTAGGTGTCCAGATATTCATCGTGAAAACAGGG
>JBFJZC010000386.1:0-2347 GCA_041622295.1 Porticoccaceae bacterium | reverse complement strand
CACCTGCCCATGAACACGGTGTTTATGAATGGCCCCACCTGGGGAACGGATGTGTTTATTCCCATGACACAGGTGATCGGTGGTCAGGATATGCTGGGTAAAGGCTGGACTATGCTGCTCGAATGTCTCTCCATCGGACGTTCTGTATCGCTACCGGCCCTTGCCACCGGGGCGGGTAAGGTCGCCAGCCTGACGACCGGTTCCTACGCCAGCGTGCGCGAGCAATTTGGCCGCAGTATCAGTCAGTTCGAAGGGGTACAGGAAGCGCTGGAGCCCATTGCTGGCTACACCTACATGATGGATGCTGCGCGATTGTTGACCACTTCCATGCTCGACCGTGGCGTTCGGCCTGCGGTACCGTCGGCGCTGCTGAAGTATCGCAATACCGATTTGATGCGCGTTGTCGTCAATCATGCCATGGATGTGGTGGCGGGGCGCGGCGTTATCATCGGGCCGAGAAACTTCATGGCCCGCATCTACCAGGCAATCCCCATTGCGATCACTGTCGAAGGCGCCAATATCCTGACCCGCAGCCTGATGGTGTTTGGTCAGGGCGCCATCCGCTGCCACCCGTTCATCGTCGAAGAAATCGAAGCAGCGGGTATGGAAGACGAGACTCAGGCTGTGGCGAGACTCGACGCTGTTTTTTACCGGCATATAGCGCACACCATGCGCAATACGCTGCGCAGCCTAGTGCTCGGAGTCAGTGGTGGGCGCCTGGAGTCGGTTCCAGGCCAGGGCAATATACAGCCTTATTATCGTCAGCTCTCACGCTTTTCTGCGGCGTTCTCTGTGCTGACCGACGTCACACTGCTGACGATTGGTGGCGGCCTGAAAGCGAGGCAGCGGCTCTCCGGGAATATGGCCGACTGTCTGGTGCGACTCTACTATGCGTCGGCGGTCATTAAACAGTGGCACGAAGAGGACTATCCAGAATTCGAGCGCGAGTTGGTTGAATGGTCGCTGCAGACTTGCCTGGTCGAACTACAGGCACATATGCGTGAGGTGATTGATAACTTCCCTGTCAAAATACTGCGCTGGCCACTGCGCGTGTTCCTGTTTCCGCTGGGCAGTGTCCGCCTGCGCCGTCCCGCGGATGCCCTCGGTACCGCCGTGGCGCAAAGTATTATTAAAGACAGCCCAATACGGGATCGTATCGTGCGGGGCGTATACGCCAGCGATGAGCCTACTGACTCTCTGGGCAGAGTCCTCCATGCCTACCGACTCGCCAACAACACCCGTGAGTTACGCAGTGTGCTGCACGAGGCCATTCGCGAAAGAGATCCAGACGACCTTGATGGCATTGCCTTGCTCATGGGGCACCAGCGTGAAGAACTGGTCAACTGGGCCATCGACCAACAACTGGTCGGTGAATCTGATCGAGAGGTGTTGCTGGAAGCGCTGACCGCGCTCTACGACGTCATCCGCGTAGATGCCTTTGATGCAGAAGGTATCAAAAAATTGGCAGAGTGCGCGCCAGGTACGCGCCAGGTGGTGGAGCGCAAGTAAGCCGGGTACACCTTGACGTTACCGGCCCCTTCCAGTCTCGAATAATGGGCTTGTTCAAATTTTACGTGGTCTGACATACCTCTTCGGGGTGTAATTTCAACCAGCGTCTAAAACGTGAATATTTGTCCACGAATGACAGATTTCTTTGCCCCGGATGAATGACAATTACGGAAAGATGGCGGAGATTTCTGGTGATGGGAAAACCCCTCTTACGGTCGCGGCCGAGTAATCATTTTGAAAAGTGGAGGGGGAATCGGGTCGGTCAGCATTCTACTTGTGTTAATAAACAATGGCGGTTGGTGTTTGCCTGGTCTGGTGAGCGTGGCCAGGCTCAGGACATGCATCTGGATAACCACGATTATTGGTGAGGGGGCTATAAATATGGCGAAACATAGCTCAATGAAAATAAAGGTCTTTTAAGGCTTGTTAATGATCGAGTGGAAGTGGCTGGCGCTTGCAGGCAGAGTCCGGTATTAACTGGTAACAGCAGGCATTCCTTCTGCAAGCTTAAGCGGTTAGTCAGGTAGAAAATAAGTGATGGCACCCATCTTTTTGTGTGGAATATCGATAATATCCATCCCCTTATTTCTAACCCAATAGAATAACGCACACTGTATCTGCACACAGTGTGCGTTAGGTTTTTCCGCGGAAATAAGGCTGAATCAGGCGGCCAGTTCGTCGTCCGAGCTGTTGCTGGGGTAATCCCCCCGAAAAATAACTGAGGTTGAAGGTGGAATTTTCTCGTAACCTATACGCAGGAGATTCACATGAAAAAATCAAGATATTCAGACAGCCAAATCATGGCCATACTCAAGCAGGCCGAAGCTGGAAGCCCAGT
>JBFJZC010000385.1:0-2374 GCA_041622295.1 Porticoccaceae bacterium | reverse complement strand
GCACCCCGCCAGTTATGAAGTCGTTACCTGCCTTGAAATGCTGGAACACGTCCCCGATCCCGCATCGGTAATCAACGCCTGCGCGACTCTCGTCAAACCTGGCGGCGACCTGTATTTCTCGACCATCAACCGCAATCCAAAATCTTTCCTGTTTGCAATTGTCGGCGCCGAGTACGTGCTCAACCTGCTACCTCGGGGTACACACAGTTACGCCAATCTGATCCGGCCCGCCGAGATGACTCGATGGATTCGGGCAGCGGGCCTTGAGGTTAACCACATTGTCGGCCTCATATATAACCCTATCCTGCGCAAATATCGCCTGCACCCCACCGATGTCAGCGTCAACTACATGGTGCACGCAAGCAGGCCAGAATAATGCGCCCCGCTAGTTGTCGGGCTGTATTGTTTGATCTCGACGGCACACTGCTCGATACTGCCCCCGATTTTGCGGTCGCCATGAATCAATTACTGGCAAAAAAAAATCGGCCCCCATTATCTGAAGCTGCCATTCGCGCCCTGATCAGTAACGGTTCGGCAGGCCTGGTCGCTTACGCCTTCAATTGCACCGAACAGGACAGCGAATTTGAATCCATCCGCGGCGAATTTCTTGAACTTTATTTACAAAATCTATGCCGACAAACTCGGCCCTTTCCCGGCATCCAGGCTCTGTTAACCCGCCTTGGTGAACAGGGTATGCCGTGGGGTATAGTCACCAACAAACCAAGTCGCTATACCACACCCATTCTGGCAGCGTTAAATTTGCAACCCGCTCCAGGCACCGTCATCTGCCCCGATCACGTAACAAACACAAAACCCCACCCGGAAGCTGTACTGCTAGCCTGCCAGGAACTGGCGGTTACGCCGCAGCAAACCATGTTTATCGGTGACCATCGCCGCGACATAGAAGCAGGGCGCAGCGCTGGAGTCATCACGGTTGCCGCTGCCTACGGTTATATTGAGGAGGACCATCCCGACACATGGGGCGCCCACCATGTCGTTGCCAACGCTGATGAGCTCCAGCACATTCTGTTTTAGGCGAGGTGGCCTGGGTAACGTCAGATCTATCGGTAGTAAACACGCTACCAGACGTCGCCCCCACTAATCACCGCGCACGTTACTCACTCCACATGCTAACGAAGATACCAATGACTGACATCACACCGAAAAGCTATATTGCACCGCCCCACCTGCTTAAGGACAGAACTATCCTTGTCACTGGCGCCGGGGATGGCATCGGCAGGGCGGCGGCCAAAGCCTTTGCCGACAGGGGTGCCACTGTCATTTTATTGGGCAGGACCGTCGCCAAACTGGAACAGGTCTACGACGACATAACGCAACAGGGCGGCCCTGAACCCGTAATTTTTCCGCTTTGCATGGAAACCGCCGTGGAAGCCGATTATCAGCACATGGCTGACGCCATCGAAGATCAGTTCGGTCGACTAGACGGGCTGCTTCATAACGCCGGCTTACTCGGCCAACGCACATCCATCGGCAATTACCAGCAGGCAATTTGGCAGCAGGTAATGCAGGTCAATGTCACTGGGGCGTTCCTGCTCACCAAAGCCACACTGCCATCATTAAAGGCTTCTCCTGATGCCTCCATTCTCTTCACATCGTCCGGTGTCGGTCGTCATGGCCGGGCGTTCTGGGGTGCCTACGCCGTGTCGAAATTCGCCATTGAAGGACTGTCGCAGGTACTCAGCAACGAACTTGAAGATGTCAGCAATATCCGGGTGAACTGTATCAACCCCGGTGCCACACGCACAGCCATGCGCGCTGTCGCCTACCCGGCGGAAAATCCGACGACACTAAAAAGCCCACAGCAAATCATGCCGGCGTACCTCTATTTAATGGGGCCGGACAGTAAAGGCACTAACGGTCAGTCCGTCGATGCCCAATAGGGCCAGACACCTGACAAAGAAAGGATGCAATATCACCGACCCAGTCAAAACAGGCCAGGTCCGTGACAGGCTAAGCCCGAGAAAGACCAGATTCATTACAATCTAGACTCGGCGGCTCGCCGCCGCACCCCGCGCCTTCAAGCGATGTAACTGACGCTCGCGCTCCTTACGTTCGTCCGGCGTCAGGGGCGCCTGCTTCAATTTCAGACCCACCAGTTTGCCAAGCACCGCGATTTCCGCCGGCGCAAGATCCAGCCACTGCCCAGGCATTACATAGGAAGGCATTTCCACAGTGCCATATTTCGCACGCTTCAGGCGGCTCACCTCCACCCCCTGGGACTCCCACAAACGGCGTACCTCGCGCTGACGGCCCTCGGTCAACACCACCGAGAACCACTGGTGGGTACCGGAACGAGCACCCACACCAATTTTGCTAAACCGCGCAACGCCGTCATCGAGTAGCACACCTTCCT
>JBFJZC010000384.1:0-2380 GCA_041622295.1 Porticoccaceae bacterium | reverse complement strand
GTACGTTGTGGTGATGAACTCAGATTAAGAGTCCCTGGTACAAAGCGCCTTTAGTATTTGCAGGCGCCCCGCCGTGGGCTTTATTGCCCCCCGACAAACAGTTGGTAAAGGCCATAAAACAATAAAGCGATGATGCCTGTTATCAGCATTCGATTCGACCAAAGCTGGAACGCTCCTCTGTGTATCGCGTACGTCTTAACTGCGGATTCTCGGCGATGTAGGTGTCGATAACGCCCTTGGCCTCTTTGAGGTCGATAATACGCCCATGGTTTTCACCAGAATGTTGTCGCAATAATTTGATGGCTTCGACCTTCCGATTAGCCAGCACGGCGGCGATCACATCCGGGGGTAGTTCCGGGTTCATTTACTCGACCTTTTTGTCGGGCTAACACCTATTTTTTCGGCGTACCGGCTACCCATCAAATTAGCACCCCTTGTACACCGGGTCTCTGCCTTCTAGCACAGCATCAATCGCTTCCAGATGATCTTCGGTTTGTTGCAGTGTCGCCTGCATACCGGCGGCCATCTCGAGCGCCGCGTTCAAGGGCATATCCTGGGAATCGCGAATCAGCTTTTTGGCCAGGCGAATACCGATGGGTGGGTGAGCGGCTATACGCTTTGCCATGGCCATGGCGGTATCCAGTAGTTTCTCCGGCGCCACGACTTCCGAGACCATGCCCCATTTATCGGCCTTGGCGGCATCGATAAAGTCACAGGTGTAGCTCATTTCGCAGGCTCGGGACATACCGATCACCCGGGGCAGAAACCACGCGCCACCGTCACCGGGAATCAGGCCAACGCGCATAAAACTCTCGGCAAAAATGGCTTTTTCTGAGGCGATGCGGATATCGCACATCATGGTTAGATCACAGCCCGCGCCGATGGCGTGCCCATTAACAGCAGCAATAGTCGGCACGGTGATCGCCTGCATGGTGCGTGGAATATTCTGAATGCCATCGGTATACCAACGACGTAATTCATTGGTGCTAAGGTTATTTTCCTGAGTCATGGCCCGGATATCCTTGAGGTTTCCGCCGGAGGAAAAACTCTTGCCTTCACCGGTAATAATCAGGCAACTCACCGACTCATCATCGTTAGCTTTGTTAAGCATCGCCACCAGTTCAGACACCACATCGTGGGACAGCGCGTTGCGGGTATCGGGTCGATTTAGGGTCAGTGTTACTACCCTCCCATCCTGTTCATACAATACGGGTTCGGTCATGGGCTTATCCTTAACAGTTTGATTATAGGGTGGCGTTTGCTTTAATTTGATTTGTTGGCCAGCGCTTCATGCTTGCGAAGTGTTTCGCGCGCTCTATCGACAATCGGCGCATCGATCATTTTGCCCTTGAACTCGACGGCACCACGCCCCTGGGCCATCGCGGCATCGTAAACTTCGAGCAAACCTCGGGCATGTTCAACGGCGTCGGCTGACGGCATAAATTCTTCATTCATGATTTTGATCTGGCTGGGGTGAATACCCGGCGCGCCGGTAAAGCCCAGTTGCCTGGCCTGGCGAATTCTCTGCCGGAAAGCGTCCAGGTCGGAGTAATCAGCGATGGTGCCGACAAAACCCAGAGGCAGAATGCCCGCCTTGCGCGCCGCAAAAAGTAATTGCTGGTTGGCATAAAACAAACCTTCGGCGAAAGGCTCCATACCCACTTCGGAGGAAAAATCCTCGGCGCCGAGGAACATACCGAGCATACGCGGCGAGGCGGCGGCAATGTCATCGACATTGCGCAGCCCTTCCACGCCTTCAATTAAGGCCACGATACGGGTATGACCAGCAGGCAAACGTTGCTCCACTTCAATTTCGTCAATCACTTCGGCAATAAAACGAATGTGGTCGGCACTGGTGACTTTGGGCACAGCGATGGCACGGACGTGCTCGCAAACCGAGGTTTCCAGATCCCGCACTGCCAGCCGCCAGGGTCGGTTTATGCGCACCAGCACGTCGAGACCGTGGGCCGCCACCGTGGCCGCAGCCTCTGGCACCACCGCCCGTGCGCTGGCTTTCTCAGCGAGCACCACGCTGTCTTCGAGATCAAGAATAATGGCGTCGGCACCACGGGTGTGGGCCTTGGCGACAAACTTTTCGACATTGGCGGGCACAAACAGTAACGAGCGCCACAGGGGGAGATCTGACTGACTCATGGTGCTTTTCCTCAAATTGGTCCGCAACTAATCCTGCAAAATGGCCTTGGCCTGCATGGTCACCGCACCTTCGTGATCGACCACCCACAGCGTAACGCCGTCGTCGCTGCACGCGCCCTGGATCTGGAAGGGCTTGCCGTCCAGCAAAGGGCACACAGCGCGATAATCATAATGTTTGATAGTTGCGTCAGGCATTTCGGTGCGCAGCAGATCCAGCAACAACATC
>JBFJZC010000383.1:0-2391 GCA_041622295.1 Porticoccaceae bacterium | reverse complement strand
GTACAGTGCCAGCGAGGGCAAGATCGAACCCTCACGTTCAGGCCAGCATCATTTTGCGGTAGCCCCCCTCGGCTTGTTCCAGGGTAAAACCACACAGATTGTGATTATTGCCATGATCACCCAATGGAAAAATTTGTGTGAGGCGATGGGTAGGCCTGAGCTCACCAATGATCCGAAGTTTAAGGATATTCGTGTGCGTGTAGAAAACCGCTTCGAGCTGGTTAAAATTATTGAAGACTGGCTGGCATCAATGCCCAGTGATGAAGAGTCAATCCGCGTACTTGAGGAACATAGAGTCCCTGTTGCGCCGATGCTGACAGTGCCTCAGGCAATGGCTCACCCTCATCTGAAAGAGCGGAACACCGTTCGCACCGTCACCGACCGAACCTTTGGCAAGGTCGAGATTCCTGGCGTGCCGCTACGCTTTTCTCAGTTCCCCGACTTTCTGCCTCTGGAAGCGCCATTTTTAGGGGAACACAATGGCAGTGTACTCACAGATATGTTGGGTTATAGCGACGACAGAGTTGCAAACTTGGCGGAGCAGGGCGTTTTGATTTCCCGGGCTAATAACTGATCCACAAAGTTTAAATCACAGGGTAAATTACTTGAAGCGACCCGGCATAATAGCGTTATTGCTCTGTTATGCCGGGCCACAGCGCGTAGGTTTATCTGCGATTTCCGACATCCTTATCCACATTTACAACAAGGACGGCGTGCCGCTAATTACATATTTGGATAGTTAGGCCCGCCACCGCCCTCAGGAGATACCCAGACGATATTCTGGGTCGGGTCTTTAATGTCACAGGTTTTACAGTGCACACAGTTTTGCGCGTTAATCTGGAAAACCTTCTCACCCACATCATTTTCCAGTACTTCGTACACGCCAACAGGACAGTAGCGCTGGGCTGGCTCGTCAAATAAGGGCAGATTGTGCGCGATCGGTATGGCCGGGTCTTTCAGGGTCAGATGGCAGGGCTGATCTTCTTCATGATTAGTGTTGGACAAAAATACTGAGGACGGTTTGTCAAAACTCAGTTTGTTATCCGGTCTCGGGTAATCGATTTTTTTGCAATCTTTGGCTGGCTTTAACGTGGCGTGATCAGGCGTGGGGTCCTGCAGGGTAAAAGGCAGTTTGCCATTGCAAATATTGATGTCGATAAAGGCAAAAGCTGAACCGAGAATGTTGCCCCACTTATGCTGGGCGGGACCAAAGTTACGCTGCATATGCAGTTCTTTCCACGCCCAGGAGTTTTCATAAGCTGCCGTGTATTCGAGCAACTCATCGCCGGCGCGTTGTTTTGCCAAGGCTTCTGTTATCACCTCAGCAGCAATCATTCCGGACTTCATTGCGGTGTGCGAGCCTTTAATTTTGGCGAAGTTAAGGGTACCCGCGTCATCACCGATTAACAGGCCACCCGGGAATGTCATCCTGGGGAGCGACTGTAAACCGCCCTTAACGATGGCTCTGGCGCCGTAGGCAGTGCGTTCACCGCCGGCAAGGTGCTGGCTGATAGTCGGGTGGTGTTTGTAGCGTTGAAATTCATCAAACGGACTGAGATGGGGGTTTGTATAGGAGAGGTCGACAATCAATCCCACAGCCACCTGGTTGTTGTCCAGGTGATAGAGAAAACCACCACCGGCAGATTTACTTTCGTCGAGGGGCCAGCCAGCGCTGTGAACCACTAAACCTTCTTTATGTTGTTCTTCAGGAATTACCCATAACTCCTTGATTCCTATTCCATAGTGCTGGGGATCTTTGCCTTCGCTCAAATTGTATTTAGCAATTAACTGTTTGCCGAGATGGCCTCTACAACCTTCGGCAAACAGCGTGTATTTGCCATGAAGCTCCATGCCCTGTGCGTAGCCAGCTTTATGCTCGCCGGTGGTGCTGACGCCCATGTCGCCGGTAGCAATACCCTTGACGGAGCCGTCCTCGTTGTAGAGGATTTCCGCCGCCGCAAAACCGGGGAATATTTCCACTCCCAGGGCTTCGGCCTGCTCGGCAAGCCAGCGACACACATTACCCAGGCTGACAATGTAATTGCCTTCGTTATGCATGGTTTTTGGTACAAACAGACCGGGCACTTTTATGCCCTTGCTGGCGCTGGTGAGGACATAAATATCGTCGCCCTTCACCGCTGTATGCAAAGGGGCGTTTCTGTCCTTCCAGTCGGGAAAGAGTTCGTTCAGGGCGGTCGGCTCAAATACCGCGCCGGAAAGAATATGAGCGCCGGCTTCGGAACCTTTTTCGACCACACACACCGTTATTTCAGCGTTCAGTTGGCGTAGACGGCAGGCTGCGGCTAGTCCAGACGGGCCTGCGCCGACAATCACCACGTCGTATTCCATATATTCTCTTTCCACCTGATATAACCTCCGCTACGGTTTTAC
>JBFJZC010000382.1:0-2397 GCA_041622295.1 Porticoccaceae bacterium | reverse complement strand
CCCGGCCGGGCTGGTGGCGATGCTCGATCTCAAGCGGCCGATCTATCGCAATACTGCCGCCTACGGCCATTTTGGCCGCGAAGAACCCAATTTCACCTGGGAAAAAACTGACAAAGCTGACGCATTGCGGTCAGCCATCTAACCTGCAGGGTTGAGGAAACAAATATTATGAGCAACATCGCCAACGCACCCGACATTACCGCACCCTATAAGGTTGCTGATATTTCACTGGCCGCATGGGGCCGCCGGGAAATTGAAATTGCTGAAACTGAAATGCCCGCGCTGATGGCTATCCGGGAAAAATACCATCATAAGCAGCCCCTGGCGGGAGCGAAAATCCTCGGTTGTATTCACATGACTATCCAGACCGCGGTGCTGATCGAAACGCTGGAGGCACTGGGCGCTGAAGTGCGCTGGTCCTCATGCAACATTTTCTCCACCCAGGATCACGCCGCAGCGGCCATTGCCCAGAGCGGCGTGGCCGTCTTCGCCTGGAAAGGCGAAACCGAGGAAGAATACGAGTGGTGCATTGAGCAAACCATTCTCAAGGACGGCAAGCCCTGGGATGCCAATATGATACTCGACGATGGTGGCGACCTGACCGCCATTCTCCATGACAAATACCCCCAGGTCCTCGACGGCGTGCACGGCATCACCGAAGAAACGACTACCGGTGTGCACCGCCTGTATGAAATGCTCGACAAAGGGCAGCTGAAAGTACCCGCGATTAATGTCAACGATTCGGTGACCAAATCCAAAAATGACAACAAATACGGTTGTCGTCACAGCCTTAACGACGCGATCAAGCGTGCCACCGACCATTTGCTAGCAGGCAAGAAGGCGCTGGTTATCGGTTATGGCGATGTCGGCAAGGGCTCAGCCCAGTCCCTTCGCCAGGAAGGCATGATTGTCAAAATTAGCGAAGTGGATCCCATCTGCGCGATGCAGGCGTGTATGGACGGCTTTGAAGTGGTGTCGCCTTATCTGAATGGCATCAATGACGGCAGCGCCGGATGCGCCGACGACATCCTGCTCGGGCAAATAGATCTGGTGGTGACCGCCACCGGCAACCTCAACGTCTGCGACCGCAACGTACTCAACGTGTTGAAGCGCGGCGCCGTAGTATGCAACATCGGTCACTTCGACAACGAAATTGACACCGCGTGGATGAGGGAAAACTGGCTTTGGGAAGAGGTCAAACCACAGGTTCATAAAGTCTACCGCGGGGCCACCAGGGAAGCGGCCTTTGACGACCACATCTTGCTCCTGAGCGAAGGTCGCCTGGTCAACCTGGGCAACGGCACCGGCCACCCGAGCCGGGTCATGGATGGCTCCTTCGCTAATCAGGTGCTCGCGCAAATACATTTATATGAGCAAAAGTTTGCCGATCTGGACATTGACCACCAACGCCCGCTGCTCAACATCATGGTATTGCCCAAATATCTCGACGAAGAGGTCGCTGCGCATATGGTCAGGGGTTTCGCTGGTGTCATTACCACACTGACAGACGAACAGGCGGCGTACATAAATGTCGACGTCAATGGGCCGTTTAAACCAAACGCATATCGTTATTAATAGATCACGCCGGGCCTTTATTACTAACCGGCAGAACTCGTAGTGGCAGGCAGGATAATCCAGTGACAAGTACCGACTGGCAGCTCAGTTTCGAATTTTTCCCACCCAAGACCGCCCAGGGGGTGGACAATCTGGCGACAACTCGAACTCAATTGGCTCGCTTTAAACCAGGTTTTTTTTCAGTCACTTATGGCGCTGGTGGCTCAACGCGAGACGCCACGCGGGATATCGTTCTCAACATTCGCGCCGCCGGACTGGAGGTCGCGCCACACCTGTCTTTTGGCGGTGACAGCGAACAGGCTGTGCTCGATTTGCTGGCTACGTATCAGGATGCAGGAATATCGAGAATTGTGGCGCTACGCGGTGACCTGCCTTCCGGCATGGGCGGCGCTACGCAGCTGGTACATGCCAATGAGCTGGTAGCATTTATTCGCAAGCATTGTGGCGAGCAGCTCATCTTGCACGTTGCAGCCTACCCAGAGATCCACCCAGAAGCCAAGTCCTATCAGGATGATCTTTACTGGCTTAAGGAAAAATTCGATGCCGGGGCGAACGCGGCCATCACCCAGTATTTTTACAACATCGACGCCTACTGGTACTTCATTGATCGCTGCCAGCAGGCTGGCATTGATCAAACCATTGTGCCCGGCATTATGCCGATCACGAATTTCCAGAATCTGGCGCGGTTTTCCGCCAATTGCGGCGCAGAAATCCCCCGCTGGATGCGCCAGCAACTTGAGCAATATGGTGATGATCTCGACGCGGTCAAACAGTTTGGCACCGAAACAGTCAGCAGGCTCTGTGAGCGCCTGCTCGCGGGTG
>JBFJZC010000381.1:0-2511 GCA_041622295.1 Porticoccaceae bacterium | reverse complement strand
CCGGGGCGCCGCCCCGGGGGTGTAACGCTCTGAAATGGGCGGCCATAGCGGGTAATAGCCCCGTACACTAAGAGGTTTCAAAATGAGTATTGGAGTAGTCGGTCGCAAATGCGGCATGAGCCGCGTATTCACTGACGATGGCGTGTCAATACCGGTAACCGTGATTGAAGTCGAAGCTAATCGCGTTACCCAGGTCAAAACCCCTGAAAGTGATGGTTATGCCTCGATACAGGTAACCACTGGATCGCGTCGTCCTTCGCGCGTCGTGAAATCACAGGCTGGGCATTATGCTAAAGCGGGCTCCGAGGCCGGTCGCGGTCTTTGGGAGTTTCGCGCCGAAGGTTCGGAAGAGCAGTTTGATGTCGGCGCTCTGGTTACGGTCGACCGCTTTGAGGCGGGTCAGCGAGTTGATGTGTCGGGCGTCTCCAAGGGTAAGGGTTTTGCCGGTGTCATTAAGCGTTGGAATTTTGCTATGCAGGACGCTACCCACGGCAACTCAAGGTCGCATCGTGCGCCGGGTTCGATTGGTCAAAACCAAACGCCGGGCAGGGTGTTCAAGGGCAAGAAAATGGCGGGCCACATGGGGGCGGAGCGCGTGACGGTTCAAAACCTGGAGGTCGTACGTGTCGATGTGGAGCGTAACTTGTTGTTGATTAAAGGCGCGGTGCCTGGTGCGCCGGGCGGGGATGTTATCGTCCGTCCCGCGGTTAAGGGTTGAGGGGTTAGAAGATGGAGCTGAATATTGCTACGCCCGGAGGCAGCAGTGGGACGGTGACAGTTTCTGACGCTGCTTTTGGTAGAGAGTTTAATCAGGATCTGGTGCACCAGGCGGTTACTGCCTATATGGCCGGTGCGCGTCAGGGCACTCGTGCGCAAAAAACCCGCGCGGAAGTGGCGGGCGGCGGCAAAAAGCCGTGGCGACAAAAAGGTACAGGCAGGGCGCGGGCCGGTACTATCCGCAGCCCAATCTGGCGATCCGGTGGCGTTACCTTCGCTGCGCGTCCCCAGGATCACTCCCAGAAGTTGAATCGGAAGATGTATCGTGCTGCCATGCGCACCATTTTTTCGGAGTTGGCCAGGCAGGATCGTCTGGTGGTTGTGGAGTCGTTTGATATGGAGTCTCCGAAAACTAAAGCGTTGGTGCAGAAGCTCAACGAGTTTGGCTTGCAGGATGTGCTTATCCTCACTGAAGAAGTAAACGAGAATTTGTATTTGTCTGCGCGGAACCTGCATAAAGTTGATGTTCGGGATGCGTTGGGTACGGATCCGGTCAGTCTGATTCGCTACGAGAAAGTAATGGTGACTGTCCCGGCGTTGAGAAAAATTGAGGAGATGCTGGTATGAACCAGGAGCGTGTCTTCAAGGTGTTAGTGCGACCGGTCGTGACTGAGAAGTCGACCATGCTGGCCGAGAGTGGCAACCAGGTGGTATTCAGGGTGGATGCTCGTGCGACAAAGCGCGAGATCAAGGCGGCTGTAGAGCAGCTATTCGAAGTTCAGGTTGTCGGTGTGCGTGTGGCCAGCGTCAAGGGTAAAACCCGGCGCACCCGTACCGGTATGGGTAAGTGTTCTGACTGGAAAAAGGCCTATGTTAGCCTTGCGGCCGGTCAGGACATTGACTTTACTGTAGCGGTTTGAGGGGAGTGTCATGCCAGTAGTAAAGAGAAAGCCAACCTCTCCCGGACGCAGATTCGTTGTCAGTATCGTGCATCCGGATCTCCATAAAGGCGCGCCGCATGCGCCATTGCTGGAGAGCAAAAGTAGAAATGGCGGGCGCAATAACGCGGGTCGTATTACCACTCGCCATGTTGGCGGTGGGCATAAACAGCATTACCGCGTGATTGATTTCAAGCGCAATAAGGATGGCATTCCCGCGAAGGTAGAGCGGCTTGAATACGACCCCAATCGCACGGCCAACATCGCACTGCTTTGTTACAGTGACGGTGAGCGGCGTTACATCATCGCGCCCAAGGGCCTGAGTGCCGGCGATGTCGTGCAGTCGGGGCAAAACGCAGCGATCAAGGTCGGCAACACGTTACCTCTCAGGAATATACCTGTGGGCAGCGTCATCCATTGCGTTGAAATGAAGTCTGGCAAGGGTGCGCAGCTGGCGCGTAGCGCTGGTACCTCGGTGCAACTGGTGGCGCGCGAAGGACGTCACGCAACATTGCGTCTGCGCAGCGGCGAGATGCGCAAAGTACCGACAGATTGCCGAGCCACCATTGGTGAGGTGAGCAATAGTGAGCATAACCTGCGCTCTCTGGGTAAGGCCGGTGCAACGCGTTGGCGGGGGGTTCGGCCCACCGTGCGCGGTGTAGCGATGAACCCGGTTGATCACCCGCATGGCGGCGGTGAGGGCAAGACTTCGGGTGGTCGGCATCCGGTTTCGCCCTGGGGTGTGCCGACAAAAGGTTACAAGACCCGCAGTAACAAGCGGACAGACAATATGATTGTGCGTCGTCGCGGTAAGAAATAGCAGCGGCGAATAGAGGGGAGCTGATAGTGCCACGTT
>JBFJZC010000380.1:0-2551 GCA_041622295.1 Porticoccaceae bacterium | reverse complement strand
TTAACGGGCATGCCGGTGAAATTCGCAGACGCTCACGCACCGGCACACCTTTTTGTTCGAGCTCCTTAATTTCCCTGAGCAGGGCATCCGGGGCCAGCACCACGCCATTGCCGATCAGGCAGGTGACATCGTCACGTAACACGCCCGACGGGATCAGGTGCAGTACGGTTTTTTTGCCATCAATCACCAGGGTGTGACCAGCATTGTGGCCGCCCTGAAATCTGGCGACCACCTTCGCCTGGTCGGTCAACAGATCAACAATCTTACCCTTGCCTTCGTCACCCCATTGGGTGCCGAGCACCACGACATTTTTTCCCATTACTAGCTCTCTGACTCCGCTACCTGATCACTTATCGCCACTATTTTAAAGCCCTGCGCTGTCACCATTAGCAGCCGATCACAGTGCAGTTCCACATAGTTCGGGGTCTGATCGCAAAACCCACACACAACTCGCTCGCCTTTGCTGCGCAACATAGCAACTTCTGCTATGACAGCATCGTTGCCACTGGCTGCCGGCACAAAAATACCAGCAGCAATTTCATCTTCGCTCTCAGTCAGCGACGTCAGCAAGCCAAGATCAACACCAAACCCGGTGGCCGGGCGGGAACGGCCAAACGCCTCACCAACGTGATCGTAGCGACCGCCATTGCCAAGCGGCACCAGGGAACTGTCTGTGTAAGCAGCAAAAACCACACCCGTGTGGTAGTTGTAGCCACGCAATTCACCGAGATCGAGAAATATGTCAACATCGGGAGCGCGCAGTTCAATCATTCGTACCAGGTCTGTAACAGTCTGCAGGGCTGTCAACACGGCTTGCGGTGCCGCGGCCAACTGTTGCCGAGCCGTTACCAGCACCTCTGTGGTGCCTACCAGCCCTGCCAGGGCTGCGAGCATCTCCCTGATCCCCTGATCGCTAACATGCGCGTCAAGCCAGGCAGGTAACGCTGCATCTTTACGCTGCAGCAAAGCAAACAGCTGCTGACAGCCTTCCTCATCGAGCCCGGCACTGGCCTCCAAGCCACGATAAATTCCCACGTGGCCCAGGTCCAGGTGAATCTCTTTCACGCCGGCCTGTTTCAGTGTCTCTATCAACAACAGAATGACTTCGGCATCGGCCTCGAGGCTTGACTCACCAAACAACTCGACACCCAACTGGATGGGGGAACGGGTTTCCAGGGGATTGCGCGGTCGCGCATACAGCACCTGGCCCGCGTAACACAGCCGGTTAGGGCCCTGACGCTGCAGGCTGTGGGCGTCCATGCGGGCTACCTGCGGCGTAATATCAGCGCGGATGCCCATCATCCGACCACTAAGCTGATCGGTGATCTTGAACGTCATCAAATCGAGATCTACGCCAGAGCCGCTGAGTAGAGAATCGGTAAACTCAGCCAGCGGCGGAATCACCAGGTCATACCCCCAGGAGTGGTAGAGATTCAGCAAACGCCGCCGCAGACGCTCCACCTTGATGGCCCGATTTGGCAGAATCTCTTCGATTCCTTCCGGCAATAACCAGCGGTCTACAATAGTCATAAGATTCACTTCACCAAGTACAGCAACCCGGCACCGACGGCCATGCTGGCAAGCCCGGTCAAACGGATGGTTCGCTCATCCACCTGGGCCAGCGCCAGCACCATGTTTCGCCAGCGACCAGGCGCCAAAAACGGCAAGACACCCTCAATTACCAGCACCAGACAAAGCGCCGCCAGAAAGTCCTGTCCCACTTACAGATCATCCACTTTGATTTAGTCTATTACACCCACAGGGGCATGCTACAGCCATAAAAAAACCGGGTTGCCCCGGTTTCAGAATTGTATCACTCCATACTCACGGGTGCTGCCTTTTTTTGCTCGCCACTACTTGCCGCCCTTGCTTTTTAAATAGCGAAAAAAGTCACTATCGGGCTCAACCAGCAGCAGATCTTCCTTACTCGCAAAAGCTTTTCCGTATGCGTTTAAACTGCGCGAGAAAGCATAGAACTCGGGATCCTGTTGATAAGCAGCCGCATAGATGCTCGATGCCTCTCCATCGCCGGCACCGCGCGTTTCCTCAGCCTCCCGATAGGCGTTAGCGGCAATAATAGTTTCCTGCCGATCGGCATCCGCACGAATTTTTTCGGCGGCTTCCATACCCTTTGAACGCAGTTCCCGAGCTTCTTTCTCACGTTCAGCTTTCATACGGCGAAACACTTGCTCGCTAACCTCCGGCGGCAAGTCGATGCGCTTGACCCGCACATCTATTACTTCTATGCCCAGTGACTCTCGCACTCGATCATTCAGATCCCGAGCGATATTGGCCATCAGCTGATCACGCTCTCCAGATACCGCTTCATGCAGAGTGCGCGTACCAAACTGATTGCGCAAACCATCGTTTACCCGGTCAGCAAGACGGCTGTGCGCCACAGTCTCTTCACCACCGGTTGCCTTATAGTAGGTCGCCACATCGACAATACGCCACTTGGCAAAGGCATCAACAATCAGACGCTTTTTCTCCGCTGTTAAAAAGCTCTCGGGTTCTGCATCGTATGTCAAAATTCTGGAGTCGAACTTACGGA
>JBFJZC010000379.1:0-2578 GCA_041622295.1 Porticoccaceae bacterium | reverse complement strand
TTCATCAATAAAATGGATCGTGATATCCGTGACCCCATTGAAGTACTTGATGAAATTGAGCAGGTATTAAAGATATCTGCCGCACCGATTAACTGGCCACTGGGCATGGGCAGAGATTTAAAAGGTGTTTACGATCTGTATCAGGATTGTATCCATGTTTACCGGCAGGGGCAGGGCAGTCGTATCCCGGATGATGTTCAGATAGCCGGACTGGCTTCTCAGGCCGCCCGTGATTTACTCGGTTACGACTATGACGCTATTTGCGAAGAAATAGCGTTGGTGCGAGGCGCGACCAATTATTTTGATCTGGATGCCTATTTGGCAGGCACACAGACGCCGGTATTTTTTGGCACGGCGCTTGGTAATTTTGGCGTTAGAGAAATGCTCGATCGCTTTGTTGAGTGGGCTCCTGCGCCACTGAATCGACAGACCAAAGAACGTGAAGTGGCTGCTTGCGAGGAACAATTTTCTGGCTTTATTTTTAAGATCCAGGCGAATATGGATCCGAAGCATCGCGACCGTATCGCGTTTATGCGTATTTGCTCGGGGCGGTATACACGCGGCATGAAAATGCGTCACGTTCGTCTCGGCAAGGATGTCCGCATCGCTGACGCGGTGAGCTTTCTTGCCGGTGAGCGCGCTCATGTCGAGGAGGCCATTGCCGGCGATATTATTGGTTTGCACAACCACGGCACCATCCAGATTGGTGATACCTTTACCAGCGGCGAAAACCTGAACTTTACCGGGATTCCGCATTTTGCGCCGGAGCTGTTTCGACTGATCCGTTTACGTGATCCGCTGAAAGCGAAACAGTTGCAAAAAGGCTTGCAACAGCTTTCAGAGGAAGGTTCGACACAGGTGTTTTTCCCGACCATCAATAATAATATTATCGTTGGGGCGGTGGGGCAGTTGCAGTTCGAGGTGGTCGCCTATCGGCTAAAGGATGAATACGGTGTTGAAGCAGTTTATGAGCCGGTAAACGTTTACACAGCGCGCTGGGTTGCCTGTGACGATACCAGGGCGCTGGCAAATTTTAAGCGCAAGGCGGCTGATAATCTGGCAGTTGATGGTGGCGGGCATCTTACATACCTGGCGCCTACCCGGGTGAACTTGAGTTTGACCACGGAGCGATATCCAGAGATTGAGTTTTTCTCAACCAGGGAACACTAGTTATCATCAAATCAGACTGTGAATAATTAGCTGCAGTGTCAATAAAAAAAGCCCGGACAATGTCCGGGCTTTTTTTATATGCTGCTACTGTATGTCAGGCAGCTTTTTCACTGGCGTTGTCGGCACTGCCCTTGCGTAATAATTTGCCTGGTACGGCACCTGTGCACTCACCATTTTCAAAGGTCACCACGCCGTTGACCATGATGGCACGGTAACCGATGGCTTGCTGTATGCGCCGCCATTCGCCGCCCGGGAGATCGTACGCGATATCGCCGACCCAGCCGCCGCCGCTGTCGAGTTTATCCAGGTCGTAAACCACAACATCAGCCCAGGCACCCTGTTTGAGTGTGCCTCGATCCTTAAATCCAGCTGCCTTGGCGGGCAGCGCAGAAAGTCGAAAGTGTGCCTCTTCGAGGGTAATCCTGGCTTCATCTCGAACCAGCCATTTCAAAAAATCCGTGGTATATCCGCCACCGGTAAAGAACTTGGTATGGGCACCACCATCAGAGACCCCGGGAATCGTATAGTCGGAGTTATTCATCAGCTCCGCCATAAAGTCCGCATTTGAACCACGGTCTGGGCCGGTAAACTCGGCGTTCAGGTCTGTCTGTAGAGAGAGATCGAGCATCACTTCAACCGGATGTTTGTTCTCCTCCTTGGCTACCTGCTCCAGAGATTTGCCCTGGTAATGCTCCAGTTCCGGCTGTTTGTTGACACCGGTGATGACGAGTTTGGGAACGGCACCACCTACGCCGGCCTGAATCGCTTTGAGTTTGCGGTCTGCCTCATCAGTTTCACGGACTACATTTTCTCGCAATTTGGCATCTTTTATTTTCTCTAGTTTTTCTTCCCGGGTGCCGGTGGTTAATTCGCGCCACGCGGGGCTGGCATCGTAAAGATTCCAGTGTTCTAACGTGAAGGCAAATCCCGAGCGCAATGTTCCGCACTGGCCATATATGGGTAGACCCTTTTCACGGGCCCCCTCAAGCCAGGCCATGCTGCGCTGGTGAGGCAGCGGATTTTTGCGCCCCGGGACGATAGCATTATGCAAGATTGGTCGGCGTGCTACGTCGGCCAGCTTTTCTATGAAATCAAGATCAGATCGCATATTGCCGGTTGCCTGAGTAATCTGGATAAAGCCTTCGTTACGCTCGCGTAAGACCTCGGCCAGGCAGAGAATATCTTCATCGCACATGGTGTCGGTAACCATGGGGGTGCCATCAAAATCTGCCTGAGAGGAATTGGGTCCGAGCCGCTGGATTGAAAATCCGCACAGGCCAGCATCCATTCCCTCGTGAAGCAGGCGTTGCATTTCCTTCTGCTCCTGTTTGGTGGCAACGCGGGTTTTTGCAGCTTCCAGGCCCATGACGTAGGTCATCAGTGATGCGGTGGGCATGTACTGGATGCA
>JBFJZC010000378.1:0-2585 GCA_041622295.1 Porticoccaceae bacterium | reverse complement strand
CGGCAAAAACGCCCGAGTTTCTGGCGATTATTGAACATGGTATCCGTCATTTAGCCGGACAAAACGCCCTCCTGGCGCTCAAACACTGGGCTCGCTACTTACAGTCCCACCCCTTCGAGGAAGACACCAGGAAACGCGTTTTAAATGACCTGGTGAAGGGCCTTTTTGCCCAGGGCCACGAAGACATAGCCGCAAATTATTTACTGGAACAAAGCGCCACGGCCGATATCAGTTTGCTGGAATGGCAGTTGCGCAACAGCCTGTATAAAGCCGACTGGGGCGCCATAGTCAAATGGATCGCGGTCCTGCCTGAAGAGGTACAGCAGCAGCAGCGCTGGCGTTACTGGTACGCCCGCGCACTGCTCCTGCACAGTAGCGAAACCAATGACATAGACGCCGCCAAAACCATTTTTCGCGAACTATCACGTTTCCGCAGCTTTTACGGATTGCTCGCTAGCGATGCTGTCGCCAATCCCTACAGCATGCAGCACGAACCAGTACCGATCACAGAAACCGAACTCGCGACTATGGCCGAAACGCCCGGCATAAAGCGTGCCCGCGAGATGCTCTACCTTGAGCAACATTACCCGGCCCGCCGCGAGTGGTATCACACCGGCAAAAAATTTGACTCTCGCCAGTGGATCATTGCTGCGCGGATCGCCCAACAATGGCACTGGCACCAACAGGCCATTCTGGCCATGACCCGAGCAGACTACTGGGACGATATTGACGTGCGCTTCCCGTTGGCCTTTCGCGATGTCTTTGAACGCAACGCGAAACGTCAGGACCTGCCGTTACCGTTGGTGCTAGCAGTATCCCGCCAGGAGAGCGCATTTGCGGCCGACGTGACCTCCCCGGCGGGCGCCATCGGTCTGATGCAACTAATGCCCGCCACCGCCAAAGAGGTCGCGCACAACTATAAAGTTCCCTTCCGGGGCAGCCAGCAACTGGTCGACCCAGAACTGAACATTCGACTCGGCAGTCAATACTACAAGGACATGCTAAAACGTTTTGGGGGCAATCGTATCCTCGCCACCGCCGCCTATAATGCGGGGCCACACCGCGTTAGCCAGTGGCTGGGGAAAAGCGCCGGGAAACTACCATTCGATGCCTGGATCGAGACAATCCCCTTCAACGAAACACGCCAATATGTGCAAAACGTACTGTCGTTTTCGGTAATTTACGCACATCATCTACAGCGTGCCGACCCCTTGATAACAGTCCAGGAGCGCGGCACTTTATTATGACGGCCACTATACTGTTGCGATGACATTGGCATCGGGAGCACTCATTGATACAGGCCTTAATTTGGCCAACGACCGTTTCCAGAACGACATACCGCACGTGCTGGAGCGCGCCGTAGCTGCGGAAGTAGTCGCCTGTGTGCTTACCGGCACCAGCGAGCAGGCCAGCCAGCAGGTGCTTGATCTGTGCCGACGATATGCCCGGGATTTCCCCGATATGTTGTATTGCACGGCTGGCGTGCATCCCCATGACGCAAAACACTGGCGCAATGAAACCGGCAAAGTGCTGCAAGAATTGCTTGCCCAACCGGAGGTCGTGGCGGTTGGTGAGGCGGGCCTGGATTTTAACCGTGACTATTCTCCCCGCCTTGCCCAGGAACGGGTTTTTGAGGCCCAGCTCGAACTGGCAGTCAGTAGCGGCAAACCCCTTTTTATGCACGAAAGGGATGCCCATCAACGCCAGTTCGAGATATTACACGCGTACCGGGATCAGCTTGGCGATGGTGTCATTCACTGCTTTACGGGCGACCAGCAGAGTCTGTTCAACTATCTCGATCTCGACCTGCACATTGGTATCACCGGCTGGATATGTGACGAACGTCGCGGCGGTGACCTGCAGCGGCTGGTGCCCAGCATCCCCCTGAACCGACTTATGCTCGAATCGGACGCACCTTATCTGCTGCCACGCACACTACGCCCGAAGCCGAAGTCTGGACGCAACGAACCGGCTTTTCTACCCTGGGTGCTGGCTACCGTCGCTGCACACCGGGTTGAAAGTGCCAATGAAATAGCGCTGGCAACCACGCAAACCGCAGCCACATTTTTTCGGCTTCCCATCTCTGTGCAAACGCCTGCGAAGAACCATTAATTCGTGAAACCGCACGACGGATGGCGATCAGTACCCACCGTCTATTCCAGACAAACCGTTTGCTAAAATCCGTTCCAGACCAGTGACCATTGTGTAAATGCACAGTAGATGGTTTCATATGGTCATCGACCCGCGTTTTGGAACCAGCAGAGGGCCAGGGTGAACCTGTCAAATAAAGATCCGCGCAATGAATTCGCACTGATGCTGGCGCGGGAGGATCATCAGATCGATCTGATCGAGGCGGCGTTATTGATCGCCGTAGAAGGGCGGCCTGACATCGACCCTAACGACTGCTATCTGCAGATAGAAAATCTGGCCCGCGAAGCCAACGATCATGTGGACCTCAACCAGAACACCAGAGCTGCCGCCAAAGATCTGTGCGATTTCTTATACCAGCACTCCGGTTATAGCGGCGATCACCGCGACTACTACAATCCGGAAAACAGCTATTTTGACCGCGTCCTTGAACGGCG
>JBFJZC010000377.1:0-2587 GCA_041622295.1 Porticoccaceae bacterium | reverse complement strand
TTCGATCAATCTGGATAAGATCTGTGCCAATGCCGACAATCATGGCAGTGTTACGGGAGCCGGACCAATTCTTTGTTTAAAGAGCTCTCTGCTGTGCAAAGGCCGTGCTCCGAGATGTGAGGCTAGCGCCTGGCGTAATAAACGCTTGGCACTTTGCCGCACCGCCTGATCGCAAAACCGGTGATCGGCGATCGCTCTGAGATGGGCGCCTGAAAATATATCCTGTGGTGAGTAAACACCAGCCTTGTCAACTCGAGTAAAGCCCTCAGGTGGATGAAACATATAATTACTTTCTGCTTCGAAAGGTTTGTCGTCGACACAATCAGCGTAAAAATTGAGGCCGCAACCCATCTCCTCCAGCAACGATAACTCAAATACGCGTAAACCCGGCTCAGGATCAGCATCATCGCCCAGGGTGGTAATCAGCCCTGCATACTGAGCAAAGAGATTTTCATGTGGGATATATTCAGGCAGCAGTCGACACAGGAGTTCGTTGATGTAAAAGCCGATATACAAAGCGTTCCCATGCAGCAAGCCCGTTGGCTGAGCAACCTCATAAGACGTCAGTGTCTTAAGGTCACCCCGGCCCCGCCAGCATGCCAAAAAAGGGGTGAAGGCCTGCAGGACTGGTACCGCCGACTTCTTTCTACCACGTGTACCACGCGCCACCGCCCGCAGCCGCCCGGTTCGGCATGAAAACAGGTCGACCAACTGACTGGTTTCCCGGTAACTTCGCGTATGAAGCACATAGGTTAATTCGTTATTTGCAATCACCGGTTGCTCCGTCAGCCCGCAGGCAACAACTAGTCGATATACCCCAAACTGCGTAGCGCCCGCTCATCGTCGGACCAGCCGCTGCGCACTTTAACCCACAAATTCAACATTACTTTGCAGCCAAACAAGCGCTCCATATCCAGCCGCGCCTGCTGCCCAATCTTTTTTAACCGATCGCCGCTACTGCCAATAATAATCTTTTTCTGACCTTCTCGTTCGACCAGAATCAGGGCGCTAATGTGCTTTATGTTACCGCGATTCTCAAAATCTTCGATTTCTACCGTGACCTGGTAGGGTAATTCGGCGCCTAATTGCCGCGTGATTTTTTCACGTACCAGCTCGGCGGCGAGAAAACGCTCGCTACGATCAGTAATCTGATCCTCTGGAAACATATGCTCGCCGACCGGAATATGCTGGGTTATGGCCTGTTCAAGGACATCCAGATTCAACCCACGCAAAGCGGAAACCGCCACCACATCTGCACCCGGCAATACCTGCTCCATGGTTTCAAAGAGCGGCAACAAAGTGTGCCGATTTTCCATTCGGTCGATTTTATTAATCGCCACAATCACTGGCGTACCAACCTCTTTGAGCTGTTCAGCAACGGCCATATCGGCCTCGTCCCAGCGCAGCCTGTCAATCACAAAGACGATTACATCCACATCACGAATCGCGCTTTCCGCTGCCCGGTTCATTATCCGATTTATGGCCTTTTTGCGATTCTGATGAATTCCCGGAGTATCAACAAAAATAAGCTGGGTATTGCCCTCGGTTTTAATCCCGAGCACCTTGTGTCGCGTTGTCTGCGGCTTGCGCGAGGTGATGCTGAGTTTTATACCAAGCAAATGGTTGAGTAAGGTAGATTTACCCACATTCGGCTGACCGACTATTGCCACATAGCCGCAACGTTTGGCGTCTTGCTCAATCATTGTTTTCAAGTGTCGCCTTTACTGTGAGTATGGGCCGCTTCGCAGGCTGCCCGGAATTTAGTAATTGTTCAAGAACGCTGGCGGCTGCAATCTGCTCAGCTTTTTTTCGGCTGGCGGCCTGCCCTGTGGCATGCTCCGGCGCGTCAATAAGACCACAGCGTACATTAAAAAGCCGGACATGGGCTTCACCGCTGATATCTACCACTTCGTAAATTGGCAGCTCCCGGCCAAACTGTTGCAGGTATTCCTGCAACCGCGTTTTCGCATCCCGATTCAGCGCACTCACTGAAAGATTCTCGAGCCGACTGGCAAACCAGTGCAAAATTCGATCCCGACAGGCCTCGATGCCAGCGTCGAGAAAAATGGCGCCAATAATCGCTTCGACGACATTCGCCAGGATAGACTGGCGGCGCGCGCCACCGCTCTTCAATTCACCGCCGCCCAGACGAAGGTGCTCACCCAGGCCCATTTCGCTGGCCAAACCGGCCAGAGCTTCACCCCTGACCAGGCTGGCACGTAGCTGGCTCAAGTCGCCTTCACTGGCATCTTTGAAACGTTCATACAAAATCTGACTGATCAACATTCCCAGCACAGCATCACCGAGAAATTCCAGCCGCTCATTATTCACAGAGCTATAACTTCGGTGGGTCAGTGCCTGTTCAAGCAGAGTTTCATCGGCAAATGTATGCCCAATACGATCTAAAAGGCGACGATAACTAATATTCACAAGCCATCAGTTATGCTGTGTTGAGCTGTCGTACTGATTATTGAATACCAGCACGATATCCACGTTACCCATGAAGTTAACGCGTCTTTCATAATCCATTTTCACCAAAGTACGGGTCTTCTGCTTTTCTATCTGAAGATCCAGTACATTGACATCA
>JBFJZC010000376.1:0-2605 GCA_041622295.1 Porticoccaceae bacterium | reverse complement strand
GTTGGCCCCATGGTGGCCAAACTTCATCTTGCCGGTCTTCGCGCCCGAGGCGAGCGCCAGCAGTTGATGGCCCAGACAAATACCAAACAGCGGTATTTCCGCTTCAAGTAGCGCCCCAATTGCCGTGATCGCGTAATCGCAAGGTTCAGGATCGCCCGGCCCATTGGACAAAAATACACCGTCGGGCTGCATCGCTAAAACTGTGCTAGCCAGCGTCTGTGCAGGCACAACTGTCAACTGGCAGCCGCGGTCAGCCAGCATACGTAAAATATTTCGTTTGACCCCATAATCATAGGCGACAACACGATAGGTTGCTGCCGCGTTTTTCCTGGGCTTTTTAGCCTTGTTAGCTAAAACAGCCTTTGCCTGGGCTGATCGCCAGCTTGTTTCGCGCCACTCATAAGGCGTGTCAGTAGTCACCTCTTTGGCCAGATCCAGCCCGGCCAGACCACTGCATCCGCGGGCTGCCGCCAGCGCCTGCGCCTCGGCTTCATCTGCGTCTATATTCCCGGCCAGCAAACAACCATTTTGAGCGCCTTTCTCCCGCAGAATTCGGGTTAACCTGCGCGTGTCGATGTCTGCTATAGCAACGACGTTGCGCTGTCTGAGGTAATCATCCAGGCTCTGCTCGCTGCGGAAATTGCTGACCGCGAGGGGCAAATCGCGAATAACCAGGCCCGCCGCCCACACCGCTACGGATTCTTCATCTTCCGCATTGGTACCGACGTTGCCAATATGGGGATAGGTGAGGGTAATAATCTGCCGCGCGTACGACGGGTCAGTGAGTATTTCCTGGTAGCCCGTCAAAGCCGTATTGAACACCACCTCACCGCTTGCCAGACCCTCAGCTCCGATTGCCCGGCCTCTGAATATGGAGCCATCAGCCAGGGCTAGAATCGCAGGTTGGCGGGACAGCTTGTTCAATAGGGGCTCCTTCGCAAGGTCGGCAGGTCAACGTTTATAGACAACATTTTGATAGTGATCGCTTTTTTCAGGCTGTAAAAAAGCGAGATGAAATCTGCTGTTTCATCTCGCTTATCGTGATCTTTTACGCCATTCCACCTCTTGCGTTGCCAAGCCTGCCGCCATGGGCAAACCTGACGCGGGATTCTAGGATATTAGTGCCTCCCTGTCCAGTTGCAATGCGTCGGCAGGGCACTTATCCAACGATTATTTGAGGCCCAATACATCCTGCATATCGAACAAGCCCGATGGTTTACCCGCCACCCAGGCGGCTGCCCTTACCGCACCGCGGGCAAAGGACATGCGACTCGAAGCCTTGTGAGAAATCTCTACCCTTTCGCCATCGGCGGCAAAGATCACGGTGTGGTCACCAACAATATCTCCGGCACGAATGGTCGCGAAGCCAATGGTGTCGTCCTTGCGCGCGCCAGTTTGCCCCTGACGCCCATACACCGCCACGCTGGCTAAATCACGATCCAGCGCGTCGGCAACAACCTGGCCCATACTCAACGCCGTGCCGGAAGGCGCATCAACCTTGTGGCGATGATGGGCCTCACAGATTTCTATGTCGACCTCATCACCCAGCACACGGGCGGCCATATCAAGCAGCTTAAAACACAGGTTAACGCCGGTGCTGAAATTAGATGCCATACACAACGCAGTCTGCTCAGCGGCAGCCAGCACACTGGCTTTTTGCACGGGATCAAACCCAGTGGTGCCAATCACAATTTTCTTGCCATGCCGGGCGCAGACGGCCGCATTGCCCACCGTTGCCGCGGGCACCGTGAAATCAATCAACACATCAAATTTATCCACCACCGCACTCAGATCTGCTGTCACAGCGACACCGTTACGGCCTAACCCTGCCATCTCGCCCGCGTCGACGCCAAGCAGGGAACTGCCCGCCTGTTCAAGAGCTGCGGTTAACTCCAGATCAGCGTGGTTGGCCACCGCTTCAATCAGGGTACGGCCCATGCGCCCGCCCGCCCCCGTCACTGCGATTCGTATCACTTCGATGCCTCCTCGGCTGCCGTCGTTAGCTGATGTTATTATCTGGGAGCGCTACAGCCAGATTTGCTCATACTGTAAAGCCGTCAAAAAACTTTTTCACCCCCTCAAACCAGGAGTTCCTGCGTGGTGAATGCTTGGTGTTCTCCAACGATTTCTGGAACTCTTTCAACAAATCCTTTTGCACGGCGCTCAATTTGATCGGTGTTTCGATCGTCACCCTGCACAACAGGTCGCCCTGGGCACCGCCACGTACCGGAACCACACCTTTGCCGCGCATACGGAACAATTTACCGGTTTGTGTCTCCGGCGGGATTTTCAGCTTGACCCGGCCATCAAGGGTCGGCACTTCAAGCTCACCACCCAGTGCCGCATCCGCAAAGGAGATGGGTACTTCACAATACAGATTAGCCCCGTCACGCTGGAATATAGGATGATCCTGCACCACTATCTGGACATACAAATCACCCGGGGGGCCTCCGTCCGGACCGGCTTCACCCTCGCCCGACAAACGAATTCGATCACCGGTGTCCACACCTGACGGCACTTTTACCGACAGCGTTTTGTGTTCCTCGACACGACCCCTGCCGTAACATTTGTTGCAGGGATCGGTGATGATACTGCCACGACCGCG
>JBFJZC010000375.1:0-2615 GCA_041622295.1 Porticoccaceae bacterium | reverse complement strand
ATAATGATCGACAGCTGGCCGCCGCGCCGAATGGCAGCGCCGTACTCGATCGAGCCGAACCGGGTATCCTCACTCTGGTTGCCGCCGACATTTGTGGCGCCGCCGAATGGCAACTGCAAACCACCGTGGAATACACCAGGGTCCGTGAACAGTTTGGCCACCAGCTCGGCTTCTTTCAGGCGCTGAAGCACCCTCTGGTAAATTTAATGATCATGATCGATCAGGCCAAATCTCACGTGTACAACGCGGCCTGCGCAGTGGACAACGAGCCAGAAAATGCCGCCAGGTTTGCCCGTATGGCCAAAGCCTGTGCCTCAGATGTGGCGGCTTTTGGCTCTAACCGCTCAATCCAGTTTCATGGCGGCATCGGCTTTACCTGGGAATGTTTTGTACATTTGTACACCAAACGCCAGAAGCACAACCAGGTTCTGTATGGAGATGCCAAATACCAGCGCGCTAAACTCGCTGATCTATTGATGGGTCCAATAGCCGTCTAACTATCAACGCCCTAAGATCTAAATATCAACGGCCTAAATAGTCGCGCCCGGGCCCACTAGCTGTTCAGCGTAGCGTTCGACCTCCTGATACAGCTTTTGCGGCTCCGCGCTCAGGGCAAAAAGAATGACCTGATCAACCCCGGCGTCGCGGTAGCGTTTTAGCATATCAAGATCACAGGGCACGCCATAAGGTGACACGGCGATTTGGACATCGGCCAGTTTACGACCTTCAATATCCAGTAATTCGCTGAGTTCTCGCAGGTGGGCGGGGACATCCTCCGGCAGTACTTTAACGCCGTACCAACCCTGCCCAAAACGGGCAACACGACGCAAAGCGGCTTTACTCTCACCACCGAACCAGAGGGGGGGATGGGGCTTTTGCACGGGTTTCGGTCCCTGCACACAGGTTGGCAAAGTGTAAAACTCACCTTTGTAACTGGAGACGTCATCGCACCAGAGGGTTTGACACACTTTGAGGTAATCCGCTGTCCGCGCACCACGGCGCTCGAATGGTACCCCCAGAGCGGCAAACTCCTCGGCGAGCCAGCCGACGCCGATACCTATATCGAGACGGCCACCGGAGATGACATCCACATCCGCCGCCTGCTTGGCAAAATAAACCGGGTTGCGCTGAGGCAATATAGTAATCCCCGTGGCCAGCCGAATACGGCTGGTTTGCCCGGCCAGAAATGACAGCGCCGTGAACGGCTCCAGGGGCACGTTGCGCGGGTCCAATGGCACTTTGCCGTTATCCGCGTAAGGATACGGGGAGTCATAGTCTTCAAACAGAAGCACATGCTCTGGCATCCACAGTGAATAAAACCCTGCATCTTCCACCATTTTGGCTGTTTTGGTCATGTGCTCGGCACCGGCAGCGGGGCCCGCAAAAACACCCTGTAAACCTATTTTCATGTCACTTACTCCAAAAATTTTTAATTTTGCTTAACGCGTTGTTCTAATTTTATACCGCTAAAAGTCGTCGTCCTGGATGAACGCCGTCCAAACTCTGTCGGTTAACAGCATAGACCAGCGCTGCATACTATTCCCGATAAGCATGCTGTCCAGCGTGTTCTTGTCGGACTGAGCTCCAGTCCAAATTAAAGCCATGCCGAAGTTGACAGAGGTATCTGACCAACTCGGGTATATCTTATCGGCGGATCTACCTGGTCAGCTCTCACAATGGCGAATCTCCAAAAGTGGCGATCCTACAAACTGGTGCTATAACTAAAGCCATGATTACGGCACTTTAAAAGCGCTTTTATTTGCTACGCGGCTGCAGCGATATTTCAGCGATATTTAACCAGGGCGGTTACGAACACGGAACCAAGGGCGAGATATTCAGCGAGATCATGGAACCCGTTTGGACCAGGTAAGAACCGCCGCGAACCAGACACTTCGACAATTAAAATCCACAACGTTCAGGGAGCATAACATGGCAATTTACGACACTATTATCAAGGGCGGGACTATCTTTGACGGCACCCGAGGACCGCGCTTCAGCGGCGATATCGGCATCAGGGACGGGCTAATTAATCATATTGATCGAGATGGCAAACTCGACCCTGCTACCGCAGACAAGGTCATTGACGCGACCGGACTGAATGTCTGCCCGGGCTTTGTTGACCTGCACACCCATTACGATGCGCAAATTCAGTGGGACCCCTATGCGACGCTGTCTGGCTGGCACGGCGTCACATCCATTGTACTGGGCAACTGCGGCTTTGGCTTTGCGCCGATTGCGCCAGAGTTGCGCGAACGCGCCATGCTGATGATGTCACGGGTCGAGGCTATTCCCATGGAATCGATGAGAACCGGCATGAAGTGGGAATGGGAGAGCTTTCCAGAATGGCTGGACTTTCTCGATCGCGCGCCACTTGGTGTCAATGTATTGAGCTATGTACCCATCAGTCCGATCATGATTACCGTGATGGGCCTCGACGAAGCAAAAAAACGCGACGCGACGCCTGCGGAAACCGCCGAAATGTGTCGCCTGCTCGATGAGGCCCTGGAGGCGGGTGCCTGCGGCTGGTCCGCCCAACGGCTCGGCAAGGACCAGTATTCGGTGCAACGGGACTACGACGGCACGCCCATGGTCACCGATACCATGAGCGACGATCT
>JBFJZC010000374.1:0-2617 GCA_041622295.1 Porticoccaceae bacterium | reverse complement strand
TGGTGATACCAGTGGTGATACCCGTAGTAGAGAAGGCCTAACGCTCTTTTTGGTGAATGCTAAGAGTAGCGGCATTACGTATAAACGAAGTGTGATGGTGGACAGCAGGAATGCCTGTCGCATTAATTTTGACAAGGTCTCGGTCGCGGCAACCCAGGTGTTGGGTACAGTAGACCAGGGCGCAGGGCTGCTTGATTATATTCTGGATGTGGGGCGGATCTGCCTGTCTGCCGAAATGTTAGGCGGCCTGCAGGAAGCGTTTGATCGAACCGTTGAATACCTGAAAACCAGAGAGCAGTTTGACGTAAAGATCGGTTCATTCCAGGGTTTGCAGCACAGAGCCGCACGGATGTTTTGTGAAGTGGAACTGGCAAAATCCGTCGTTATCGCCGCACTCACTGCGTTAGACGAAGGCGCGGATCGCACTGGCATTGCTGAGCAAGCCAGTCTGGCCAAAGCCAAAGTGTCGGAAGTTTTTAAACTCGTCAGTAACGAAGCCATCCAGATGCACGGCGGTATCGGTACAACAGACGAGGTTGAGGTGGGTTTCTTCCTCAAACGGGCGAGGGTGGCTGAGCAAACCTTTGGCGGTATCGGCTTCCATTTGAACCGTTGGGGTGAACTTAATAATCTGTAACGGCGTGTCTTTAACGACGTGTCGTTAATCATGTGTCTTTAACAGCCGTCGCTCACTTTATGAAAATGACATTTTGATGTTCGCATGAGAAAACGGATACTGGTCGAACGTCCGGTCGTTGGGCGTCTAACAGAGCAAAGTTAACAGAAAGGTGTTTAGATGAAACTAATACTGTTGTTGTTGACGGTTTTTATTGCCATGTATCTGGTGATGATGCAGTTACGTAGCCCAGGGTCTGATCAAGAAGGGCAGGGTAAAACAATCTACAGTGATCAAATTGAGCGGGCGCAGGGCGTGGAGCAACTGCTGCAAGATGAGGTGAATAAGCGCTTCGAGCAGCCGGACGGTTCGTCACAGTAATTACATGCGACTTGCTCGACAGAGTGGAGCTGCGTCCACCGCCTGCCATTTCTGGATTTTCGTGGTTGCGCCCCGTCCGGGATTGCCTGGTCTGATTTCTTAAGGGTCGAGAACCTGGCCTTTTTTCTGCCTGGGTCTGGCACTGCGTTGGGTGCTGGACTCCGGGGTATTGCCTGAGGTAATTATGAATATAAAAAACAACGTCTGGTTATTGATGGGTTGTCAGGGCCTGACGATGTCAATTGCCTCATTTGTGGTCTTTCTTGGCAGCATCATCGGTCGCGATCTAGCCCCCGACCCCGCTTATGCAACTGCGCCTGTGGGCGCGCTGGTGCTGGGATCTGCGGTGGCCACCTTACCGGTGATACTCAGTATGCGTTGCTATGGTCGCAAGCCGGTGTTCATCGGTTGTGCCGTGTTGTCTGGCCTGGGTGGCTTGCTGGCAATCTACGCATTGGAGCTGCAAAGCTTCGGCCTGTTTCTCGCCGCTGTGCTGGTGCTCGGACTGGGCCTGGCAGCGGGGCAGCAGTATCGCTTCGCGGCGATGGAAAGCGTCGCTGTCGAGGACGCGCCAAAAGCTGCTTCCCGGGTTTTGATCGGTGGCATCGTTGCGGCGTTTCTCGGCCCTGAGCTGGCGGTGCGGGGTGAGAGCCTGCTAGCCGTTGCGTACCAGGGATCCTTTGCTTTGTTAATTGGTGTGTCACTGGCGGCTACGGCCATGTTGTTTTTGTTTCGTGAATTGCCGCGCAATGGCGACGGTGATCGTGGTGATGGCCGAACCCTCTCTGCGATTCTCGGACAGCCGGTAATCTGGGTGGCGGTATTGTCCGGTGCAGCCGGTTTTGCCGTAATGAGCCTGATTATGACGGCCACCCCTCTGCACATGCACTTCGAGAACGGTCATAGTCTGGTCGATACCAAGTGGGTGATTCAGAGTCATATTGTCGCGATGTTTTTGCCGTCGTTTCTGGTGCCCTGGATTGTGCGTCGTATTGGCGTACTCGGTTTGATTACCTCCGGGATGATTATTTTTCTGGCGATGGTCGGTGTCATTTTTTCCCACTACGATTTTTTGAACTATTGGATCTCTCTGGTTTTGCTGGGTATCGGCTGGAATTTCCTGTTTGTTGGTGGTACGACCCTGCTGCCCCAGGGGTATCGCGACTCAGAGCGATTTAAGGTGCAGGCTTTGAACGACTTTACCATCTTTGGCGTGCAGGCTATCAGTGCGTTAATGGCGGGCTGGGTACTGGCGACGTTCGGTTGGCAATTACTGCTATTGATCACGATGCCCGTGCTGTTATTGCTGGCTGCAGCCATATTTTACTGGTTATGGGTGAGCAGGAAACCAGCGCTAAAGCTGGGCAATTGATTTATCGAAAAGCCGAGGCCGGGTAAATTCAGCGGCCAAAAAAAAGCCCCGCGTGAGCAGGGCTTTCCAACTTCAAATGCAGATCGCGATTAGCCGATCATGCTGTAACCACCGCTGGCGCTTAATACCTGACCGGTGATGTAGCCGGCAACTTTTTGTGATGATAAAAATACCACGGCATTGGCAACATCTTCGGGTTTGCCAATACGCTTAAGTGGCAGCGTCTTGGCGATGGCGGCAAACTGGTC
>JBFJZC010000373.1:0-2642 GCA_041622295.1 Porticoccaceae bacterium | reverse complement strand
CTCCGCCGCCAGCCAGGTATCGTTATAGTCGAGCCAACGGATGGTACAGCCAATATCCCAGGCTGCTTTAACGGGATCCAGACAAAAAGAGGTGCCCGGTACCCGCGCGCCATTCGGCACCACAGTGCCCTCGACAATGGGGCCTAGGTGTTTGGTGCATTCTGGAAAGCCCAGAGCCAGCAGGCCGCAACCCAGGGTATCCATCAGGCAATAGCGCGCGGTGTTCATTGCTTCGGCAGAATCTATTTTGTAATTCAGCACATAGTCGGCGATGTCCTGAATGACCTGGTCATAGGCCGGGCGGATGTTCAGATCTGCATTGCTACTCATACATTGAACTCCTTCTCAACTAGATATTGCCGGAATGCCGTTCAGGGCTGGGAGGCGACATAGCCAAGTTTAACCGTGGAATTGAACCACGCCAGTCTGTTGCGCCTGCCTGGTGCGCGCCATGATAGAAACACGCTTTACATCAAGTATTGGGCCAGTGCGCCACTTCCGCTAGAAGGGGCATGGACACTTACCCATGATTCTCTCGCCGGACACCGGATGATCAAACTCCAGCGTAACCGCGTGTAATAGCAGGCGACTGGCCCTGGCATATGTCTGGCCGGAGCCGTACAGATCGCAGCCTAAAATCGGGTGCCCTATTTCACGACTGTGGATGCGTAACTGGTGCGTGCGGCCGGTCTCTGGCGTGAACAAAACCCGTGTCCTCGTGGGATTAGCGACACGCGCTAACACCTGATAGCGCGTTACCGCAGACTTACCGTTTTCAGAGCAAATTTTTTGTAATGGAAAATTCGGTTTATCTTTGGCGACAGGCTTATCTATAAAACCCGAATCACAGGCCAGCGATCCATCCAGTACACTCTCATAGGTTTTAACGACTGTGCGATTTTGAAACTGTTTGGTAAGGTGGGCATTCACGGGCTTGCTCAAGGCCAGCACCATAATCCCGGACGTGCCAAAATCCAGACGATGTACCAACGTCGCAGTGGTAAATCGTTGCACCAAACGAAAATGCACAGAATCCTTGTTTAAGGGATTCTTGCCCGACAAGCTCAACAGCCCACTCGGTTTATTAACAAGCAGGATATGCTCATCATGAAACAGCACTTCAATTTGCTCGCGGCAGACGGGTGCTACAAAGGTGTCCACAAGAGGGCTCATGCTAGCGCGCGTTAACCAATGCCATTTTCCTTCTCGAATAGCTCGAGGCCATGTGGTGCCGACTTGTTCTCAGTTAATCTGTTTTCAGCCAATCCGTCAGGCTTATAACTGTCCTATAAACCTTTTCAGAGCAGATGCGTTGGTGGCGTTTTTAGTACTTAACACTTTATAACACGGCGACCGCACAATTTTGCCACAATAGCGACAGGCAAACATTGATCTGCGCGACAAAGCAACCCGATGTCTCAGAGCTAATGCCTCAGAACCGATATCCTAGAACCAATGTCGTAGAACCGATGTCGTAGAACCGATGTCGTAGAACCGATGTTTCAGCCGATCGTGAATGCTACCTAAGGACCAGTCATTGCTAAGCTACCGCCACTCTTTTCATGCTGGAAACTTTGCCGATGTGCTCAAGCATGTTGTGCTTATCGAAATTCTTGAGCACTTAACTAAAAAAGACAGCGCTTTTGACTACATCGACACCCATGCGGGCGCGGGACTTTACAACCTGCACGCTGAACATGCAGCCAAACTAGGCGAATACAAAAAGGGCGTTGGCAAACTCAGCAAAACCGACTGGCCGGAGCTGGCACGCTATTTCGAAATTATCGGCGAACATAATAAACCGGGCGGACTAATATTTTACCCAGGCTCCCCGTTGATCGCCATGCACTTCCTGCGCAGACAGGATCGGGCGTGGCTGTTCGAACGACACCCGAAAGATTTCTACTTGCTTGACAAAAACATGGCCGCGAACCGGCGCATCAGAATCAGCAATGACGATGGCTTTAAAAGCGCGCTTGCCCTGTTACCGCCCGCATCGCGCAGGGGCCTGGTGTTCATCGATCCGCCCTATGAAGTTAAAACCGATTATGCCCAGGTCCCTGAAACGGTCATCAAGGCCTATAAAAAATTTGCTACCGGTATCTACGCCATCTGGTACCCGGTGGTAGATCGGCAGTACATTGAGCAACTGGAGAGAAAGTTGGTCAAAAGCGGCATAAAAAACATTCAGCGCTTTGAGTTGGGCATTGCCGGGGATGTGCGCGGTAGCGGGATGTCCGCCACCGGAATGATTGTTATCAATCCCCCGTGGGGACTGATGGGAAAAATGTCCCTGCTGCTGCCACGGTTAGCGGCCGCACTGGGCAACAGTGACGGCGCCTTCTCCAAAAGCGATATTCTGGTCAGTGAATAAACAACCGCAGGCCGTCCTTAAGCAGCCATAATTCCCCCCTCCACCGGCATTGCGTGACCTGTCACAAAGGACGCCTGGTCGGAACACAACCACACAGCGGTCGCGGCAATTTCGCTGGGTTGCCCCATGCGCCCTACCGGTTGCCAGTTGGCGACGCGGACTTTGGCGTCCGTCGTACCGCCGGTTAAACGCTCAACCATAGGCGTTTCAATAACCCCTGGGCAGACAGCGTTGACGCGAATATCTTTCTTAGCAAACTCCAGAGCCG
>JBFJZC010000372.1:0-2646 GCA_041622295.1 Porticoccaceae bacterium | reverse complement strand
GGACAAGACTGGGCGGCTTACCCCTAATGTTCTGACCAAGCATGCTCTAACTAAGAATTTTATCCATAATATCGGCTATTCCCTCATCGCAATCTCGACACAAACTCTCGCTCATAACAGGGAAGAACTTTTCAATCATTTCGCTTTCAAGACCAAGCCGACTAAAACGGGAGCCTAGAATAGCCATGCGCCGCACCCGACGCCGCTTGTGGTGCGTGGCCAGTTCTCCGAACGCCCCCATCATATAATCCTCGGCAGCAGACGTTGCTACAAAGTGATCCATTTCCGGCATGGCCCGCTGTAAGCAACCAAAGTCTTCCTCCCGGAGATTATCTCTGGCTAAACGCAGAATTGCGCCCACGCCACCCGCCGCCTGCCACTCTGTGATATTTAGCGTCACAACCAGTTCGTCAACTAATCCCATACTACAATCCTCCGGCACAGCTTCGCCTCTGGCCGACGTCATTAACGCGGCTGACGTCGGAACGTCGCAATGTCGCCGTCGGGAGAGAATCTGAGCCTGCTGTGTGGTCAACTGCCTGGTTTTCGCCTAAAAATAAATATACTTTCGGGGAGTCGTAGCAATCGACTGCGACGTAGAGAAACGCCGCTTTCAGTGAGCATAAATGGTGGCGCAATAGTGGCAACGAAACAATAAGAACTTAGTGAACAATTGTTACACGGGGCGGGAGCCTTATTTTTTTCCAGGCTTCTTCCACCAGGGTTGCCAGCCCAAAGAACTCGTACTTCGTCTTCCTGCAAGTGGCGTGATTTAGAAACTGGTCAGAACAAATACCGTGAAACGGGGCGGCGTCGTGAAATTCTCCAGCGTCACTTTTAGCGATGCTGGAGCGATGGAAAGCCGATTATTTTTTGCCGAATATGATCACGTCATTGCCAACAAACTCTACCGGCGTTGCCCATCTTCTGCCCAGACCGAGAAAAGTTTCGCGACTGAAAAATGCAATATGCGTAGGGTCATTTATGTAATGCCACCTGGCGAAGGCCTCGGGCCTGTCAACAAGCCTGGTCATTATGCCCAGCCAGCCATTTTTGTTTAGTCGCCCCCATAACATTTCGAGCACTTTACCTGGCGCCGAAAGATGCTCGACCACCTCTGTCGCGGTAATAAAATCGAAGTCATGCGCCAGCACTGTCGGATCATTCGCGTAATACACGTCGTAGATATCGGTCTTGTGCCCGGCCTCAGCCAACATCACTGACAGCGTTGGACCCGGACCACTACCAAAGTCGAGACCGTGGCTATGCGCCGCTAACTTTTCGTTTAGTGGGTTAAAGAGTCGACTCAGAAAGCGCCGATAGCGAGCGTCAGCGGGATCATTTTGATGGAGATCGTACTGGGTTTTTTCATCCGTTGAACTAAGATGGAAAGCCTTTGGCACAAATATCAGTGCACATTGCGTACACCGAAGATAATCACGTCTGGCATCGGTAAAAAAGTGCTGAGACGAATCAACAAAACACAGGGGACAGGCGTCAAGCATCGCTGCGCCGCCCCCAGTGTTTATCGCTTGCTATTTATAAACGATAACGCCACGGGCGTTTTTACCGGCTTCCAGGTCTTCAAACGCCTGAACTGCCTCATCAATTGAATAGACATGGGTAATCATGCGATCGAGGTCCAGTTTGCCCTGTTTGTAGAGCTGAAGGTATTTGGGAAAATCCACCTTAAATTCAGCGCTGCCATACATAGAGCCCTTGATGGTTTTCGAGGTAAGTGGAAACATCAGGGCATTGAGTTCGAGTTTCTGCGTCACTTTACCAACTCCGACCACCGTCATCGTACCGCCCCGACGTGTCGCTTTTTGCGCCTGATCGACCACTGCAGGAATACCAATCGCCTCAAAACCATAGTCGACACCGATACCACCAGTTAGCTTCATAATCGCCTTGACCGGATCGTCAGCGGCGTTAATAACATCGGTCGCTCCCATTTCCTTCGCCAGGGCAAGTTTTTCGTCAGATAAATCCACCACGATAATTTGCGCCGCACCGGCGACCCGCGAACCCTGAATAATCGACAGGCCAACACCGCCTGCACCAAATACCGCCACCGTACTGCCCGGTTTTACCTGTGCGGTTTTGATTGCGGCGCCAACGCCGGTGGTCACACCGCAACCGACCAGAGCCGCGACTTTCATGTCGACATCATCGTCAATTTTTACCAGACACATCGACGGCACTACGGCATATTCGGCCATATTGCCAAGAAACTGCATCACGTTAATATCTTTGCCGTCTTTGTGGACACGCGTCGTGCCATCCATCATTTTGCCGTCTGGGGTACTTTTCAGACAAAGGTAGGGTTCACTGCGTAGACAGTGGTAACACTCCCCGCAGTTGGGCACGAAAGACAGCGCCACCGCATCACCGGGTTTGACGTTGGTTACGCCCTCGCCCACTTCTTCGACCACACCTGCACCCTCATGGCCGAGAACCATGGGAAAAGCGACCGGAATTGTGCCATTGATAACGGAAAGGTCTGAATGGCAAATGCCCGTTGCTTTCATTTTTATCAGTACTTCATGGGCCTTGGGTGGATCGAGGGTGACCTCCTCAACTGCATAATCATTCAGTCCACGCGCGACCACTGCCTTCATCTTTCTCATTTAATCGTCTCCAGTT
>JBFJZC010000371.1:0-2682 GCA_041622295.1 Porticoccaceae bacterium | reverse complement strand
GTATCTAGTCGCCAATATCATCACCGTCCACCTGACCGCTTAATCGGCGGCGCACATGAGACCAGGACATCCCGATGGCTAAAATGAAACACAAAACAATCTGCGTCATGAAAACAACGGAGGTCATGTTGTCTGCGGAGATAATACCCCAACCGACAATCATCCAGAAGATGGCCGCAAACAATGCCGCGATCAGGGCAATTCCGACAGGCCCGAGCGAACGCACGGTGGCACGTATAAAAACCACCCAACCAATGATTAATGCCAGGCCAACGATGGCCTGAAATGCCGTCACGTCAGCCAGGGAGGTGAGCGCCCAATGATAATAGGACAGTCCCGTGGCGTTATACGTAGCAAACACCAGGCCCATGGCAGCACCCAGGCGAGTGCCAAAGTTTTTTAGCGAAAAGCGACTCGGCTGCACGCAACCTCCCGTGTTAATAATTAGATCCAACGTTTGGGGATATTCTATATCATCCCGCCACAGTCATTGCACTGGCATGACAACATTTGGTTGCGTGGCCCGCATGCTCTTTGAATCCAAACTTATGTGCTTTAATACTGCCGGCGTCACTTGGCTCGCCAGATAGGTACTGGCTAAGTATCTGGGCTCACTGTCGCCAACATTCGACCGACGAGTAAAGTCCCCATCGACACGTTCTTAGCAGCATTACTTATTCTTATTGGCTCCTTTGTACAAAGCGCCATTGGCTTTGGGCTCGCCATTGTCGCCGCGCCCCTGATGTTTTTGCTGTCACCGGACTATGTCCCGGGTCCAATTACAGCGGTTGCGCTGGTGCTGTCCCTGGCGAACACTTACCGTTATCGGGCTAACGTTTCATTGAAAGGTCTCGGTGCGGCCGTAGCTGGGCGTGTGCCCGGCTCTTTGGCCGGTGGTGGCCTGTTGCTCTGGATGGATGCCAAATCCCTGTCGCTTTGGCTCGGTATCAGCGTGATTTCGGCCGTGCTGGTCAGTTTGTTGCCGGTACGCTTCGCGCCGACGCCGCCACGGATGGCGGTTGCCGGATTCCTGTCGGGTTTTATGGGAACAAGTACATCAATCGGCGGGCCGCCCATGGCCTTACTGCTTCAGCATGAACAGGCCAACCTGATCCGCGCCAACCTGTCAGCATTTTTTATTGTCAGTTGTATGCTATCTCTGGCTGTTCAAATACCGACGGGGTATATGTCCTGGCATCATCTACAGCTCACCTTGCCCTTACTTCCCGCAACCCTGCTGGGTTTCTGGCTGGCGACGCGCTGGGTCGATCGCATTTCCAGCAAGCACATTCGGATGGTATCGCTATTGATGTGTACCGTATCAGGCGTCGCGGCAATCGCGGTCTACTGGAACACCTGAGCGAGCACCACAGACTGCCACAGTGGCATATAAATTCCGGGACGTCCTGAGAATAGATGAGCTGACTGGTGTGCTCCCCCGCGGCGGCTAACTAGCGAACCGCGTAGCGTCTAACCGCAGATTCGTCGCAAACCCTCGACGTAGATCGTCAAAGACCCTGATTCTGCGGGGGCGCTAATGGATGTTGCGGCAAGCTACTCCTGATAGCCGCTGTCGCTACAACCCAGGCAGCGGACAAACGTTGCTTTCGCGGGGCCAACAACCAGTTTATCGGCTGAGTCTTTCACATTACCTCCGGCGGCACTAAATGGCAGCGCCACCAACCAGATAACAGCGCCGACAGCAGTAGTTACCAGTAACGCGGGACGCCCAATCAGCAGGTCAGCAGCCATTGCAACTTCCGACGGGGAGTTATCGGCGGTTTCGTACGATAGCGAGGGCTGGCTTACCAATAAAGTAGCCATTAGCGCCAAAGCGCGGAGCACGGGCATATTTTTAAAGCATTCAAGTGTCATGAGGTTCCTCCTGACTAAATAGCGCTGATCGTCGTCAGTCAACAGTCTGTTTAGGTAAGATAAGTTTCAGTGATAGCTTGTCAAGTATAGCCTTTAATTTACTGAAACCAAACGAATTATTATTATCAGAATGGTCAATCCGTGACGCGATACCAAATTTCAAGTTATACGGTTAAACAGCAGCATGTCCTTAAACAAATGCGTCACCACCATATTCCGCCGGTAGCGATGCTCTCGGCAAAGGTCTATTTACCTGCCAGACCCACGTTAAGCGGGTATTTAATAACCCAATCACTATCTGAACCGATCCTTATTACTACCGATAGAGTTTCTGATAGCGCAACAACACCCGTTTGACGTAGTCCTGAGTCTCCCTAAAAGGCGGGATGCCACCATATTTCGCGACATTGGTTTCACCAGCGTTATAGGCGGCCAGCGCCAGCTCCAGGTTATTATAGCGGTCGATCAAAAATTTGAGGTGGCGTGTGCCAGCACGGATATTTTGCCCGGGATCAAAGGGACTGGTCACACCATAGCGCGCAGCGGTCATCGGCATCAGTTGCATTAAGCCCTGAGCACCGGGTTTGGATAAGGCATCGGGATTAAAACCTGACTCCGTGTGAATAACAGCCTTGACGAGGCCGCGATCGAGGCCGTGGCTACTCGCTTCCTGCTCAATAAGGTGGTCGAAGGCATTACGCAGTTTGCTATAACTCGGTAACACGGCCGATTCATCGGTGCCCCAGTTACGGTAGGTATGAACATTAGCGTCGGGATACCAGGTGACCTGTTCCAAATTGTCAAATT
>JBFJZC010000370.1:0-2685 GCA_041622295.1 Porticoccaceae bacterium | reverse complement strand
GCAACTTTATGGGATGACAGATCGTAACGGGTACGGATTTCTTCCGGCATTTTCAGTATGCGGGTGAACATGGTCGGCACCCACTGACTGTGTGTCACTTTATATTTTTCAATGGCCTCGAGGGCACCGACCTCGTCAAATTTGGGCATCATGACTACCGTGCCGCCAAGGGCCTGCATCGCGGTACAAAATGACAGCGGCGCAGAATGATAGAGAGGTGCTGGTGATAGATACACAGAATCTTCCGTGACGCCCCACAGTGTTTTCTGCATACCGCCGACGGCTCCGGCATCGTCAGTAATTTTACGCTTCGACATGGGGCGGATAACGCCTTTGGGACGTCCCGTGGTGCCCGAGCTATAGAGCATAAACTGGCCAGCAGGCTCGTCGGCAAGCTTTTCGGCGGGATAGCGAGCGATGGCGTCCTCATAGCGCTCGTAGCCGTCGGCAACGCGATCTACGCAATCGACCATCAACCAGGTGTGGCAGTTGGGTGCGAACTGATGCAGATTACCTGCCACGCCCGACATGCGCTGCGACGAAATAATTACCCCGGCGCCGCAATTGTCGAGAATGTACCCGGCCTCTTCGTCGGTAAGATATTGATTAATGGTCGTCAAATACAGACCCGAGCGCATCGCCGCCCAGATCACCTCAAAAAACCTGAGGTTGTTTTCCATAAAAATGGCCACGTGGTCGCCGGGCCGCAGGCCCTTGTCCCACATTAGCTGCGCCAGCTGGTTGGAGCGGTCGTCCAGTTCTTTATAGGTCGTTTGCTCACCGGTGACGGAATTGATAACCGCTGCTTTCTCTGGGGTTTTTTCAGCCCACGTGCCTGGATACATTGCTTGCTCCCCTGTTCGTATTTATGTCATGGTATTGACTAGTTTATGGTCGTACCGTGTGGCTTGCAAAGGCCAGGTTTTATAGCGGTCCTTAAGCTGCGTCAAACGACGTGCTTTGACGCGAATTCGCAGGTCATAGGTAAAGCACTGAGCCCGCGAAAACTCAAACTGTCCAGCCAATCCGGCTCGCCACCCACCAACACGGGGTTTAGTAAACGCTGGGCCAGTATCGGGAAGGCGACGCGGCCTTCCAGGCGGGCCAATGGCGCGCCAATACAGAAGTGGATGCCATGGCCAAAAGCAAACTGACCCAACGCGGTACCACTTGAAACCTGCCGGCGAATATTGAAGGTGTGGGGATCAGCAAACACCTCCGGATCGCGGTTGGCAGCATTGATCATGGCGAACACCCGCTGCCCGCGCTTGATGGTATATCCTCCAAACTCGATATCCGCACTGGCGACGCGGGTCACCGCGGCGTTAGGACCATCGTGGCGGAGCACTTCTTCAACCACCTGCTCACCCAGTTGCGGATGCGCGCGCAGATCCCGCCATTGTTCGGGGTGCTTCATAAAATAATACATGCCGGTCGCCAGCAGGTTGCCAGTGGTTTCGTGGCCGGCAAAGAGCAGTTGAATACAGGTCGCCACCAGCTCCTTATCGTTAAGCACTTTGCCTTCATCTTCGGCGCGAATCAGATCGGTAATCATGTCCTCTCGTGGCTGGCGACGGCGCTCGGCAATCAAATCACGAAATGCATCGCTCATCTCTTTGGTGGCGGCCTCGGCGCGCTGGTATTTGTCAGGCGTGACCTTGGAGCCACCAACGAACAGACCAATATCGTCCGACCAGATTTTGAAATGCTCAATTTCGGAGCGCGGCGCGCCGAGCATTTCCATGATGACGGAAGCCGGAACACGGTAGGCAATATCGCGAATGAAATCCAGCGTCGGCAGTTTCTCCGCTTCATCGATCACTTCATTAACAATTTCGGCAATACGCGGTGCCATACCGTTAACCGCGCTGGAGGTAAACCCCCGGTTGAGCAGCCGGCGCAGGCGGGTGTGATCGGGCGGGTCGAGAAACACCGCCCACAGGCCCACCGAGGATTCAAGATTTTGCACCCGGGCGCGTTGCTCATCGCTCAGGGATTCAAAAAACGGCCGCATGCGTTCGGAGGAAAAGCGCTTGTCGAGCAGGATGGTTTTGCAGTCTTCAAAGCGCGTGACAACCCAGCCGCGCGCGGTATCGCTCCAGTGTACCGGGGCCTCCTGCTGCAATCGGGCGAACAGGGGAAAGGGGTTGTTAATCACGTTCGCATCGGTTGGATCAAACTGCAATGGTCCTGTACTCATGTCGTCTCCTGCTACCGTCCGGATGATGTTGGTGGTCATCCTACCAACCGTTATTAATTAATGGCTTTGTGCCAGCTTCAAGCGCCAGATACTCGGGCAAGGCGCATCGAGACCAGCGCTACGGGCGCTAAGTCGCGGCCGTCGGTTTGGCAAAACTCAGTTCATGGCCGTCGGGATCACGCACGTGAAAATAACGCTCGCCCCAACTGCCGTTATCGGGTTGAGTTTCAGTAGCGTAACCCGCGTCAGTGACCTGTTTATACACAGCATCTACATCTTCGACAAAGAAAATTACCCGCCCCCACAGCTCCCTTGAATCGCGCTCGCCACGCAACAGGTTGACGTGACAGTACCCCGCCGAAAGACAGGTAAACCGCGAAGCTTCCCCACCGTATCGAACCTCCATGCCCAACATTTGGTAAAAAGCGATGCTCCTTGCCATATCGCCCGTGACAAAAGTTATGGCATCAATTCGGCTCAGGTGG
>JBFJZC010000369.1:0-2723 GCA_041622295.1 Porticoccaceae bacterium | reverse complement strand
GCCAAAGGGAAGGACTCCGCCATCAACTGCACGCTGCCAGCTTCCAGTTTGGACAGTTCAAACAGGTCGCCAATCAGACCCTCAAGTCGTCGCGTATGATTGCGGACAATTTCCAGGTAATGCGCGCGCTCGGCAGGATTCAGTTGATCATTTTTTATTAACAGCGTATCGACATAGCCGAGCATGGATGCCAGAGGCGTACGCAGGTCGTGGGATACATTACTGATAAGCTCACGGCGCAAGCGATCGGTTTCCTTCAGACCGTCGAGCAGCTCCGCTATTTTATTCGCCATCGCCTGCACGGCACCGGTGAGCCGATTAATTTCGTCGGCGCCATTTTCGCCCTGTTTTTTCGACTGCAAGTCACCAATAGCGGTGATCGCCTGCGGCGCAAAATCACTGTCACTGAAGGTCTGAACGGCTTCGCTTAACCGAGTCAACCGGCGTGTCAGTAAGCTAAATACCAGCAAACCGGCAAAAAATGCCGCTGCCACCAGGGCGACAATGGCGCTGAAACTCATTGTGCCGATATAGCTGGCGCGGATAGTACTGGCCAGCTCATCGTATTTTTTGCCGCCGAGAATAACGTAAAGATAGCCCTGCAATTCACCCTCGCTGACCACGGGGTGTGCGGAAAACACTTTTTGTCGCCCGGGATTACGCGGGTCGACCCCATGAATCGGCATGGTCCTGGCGCCACCGATCAACGCCTTTACTGGGGCCAGATCAACGGCAGCTAACTGCACTGAATCCGCTGGCAGGGCATGAGCCAAAATACGCCCATCCGTGGCGAGCAGATAAACCTCGACGCTTGGATTGATCACCATCGCCCGCTCGGCCAACCGAGCCATCTCAGCCTTGTTCACCTGGCCTTTGTTAATGAGCTCAGCCTGATCGGTAACGTACATGGCAATGGGCGCATTAAGTCGCTGGGTTAGTTCCTCATAATATTGGCGCGTGCTCCATTGTTCTATCAGCAGAAAACCACCACCAATGGCCGTCATCAGCACCAGTAAGGCCACCGATAAACGCGCGAACAGCGAATGCATCACCCGATTTCCCCGTAAACATTCACGGTTTTAGGCACCTGCCGGTAACAACCTGAATATGCATGCGCGCGCTCAAACCTGAGCCAACGCCGGGGCAGCCATTTTGTAGCCGACACCCCAAACGGTGACGATGTATTTTGGCTCAGCGGCATCCGTTTCGATTTTGGCGCGCAGCCGATTGATATGGGAATTCACCGTGTGTTCATAACCGTCGTGGCCATAGCCCCACACGCTGTCGAGTAGTTGCGCGCGGCTAAACACCCGTCCTGGATGCCGGGCAAAATACAGCAGCAGGTCAAACTCCCGCGCGGTGAGCTCGACCGGGCCGCGCGCCACAGTCACGCCTCGGGTAGACGGGTCAATGCAAATTTCGCCGACCGTAACGATTTGCTGATTCGCCTCAGAACCTGCCTGCGCAGCGTCGACCCGCCGCAAGATCGCCCTGGCGCGGGCCACTAGCTCGGCGACACTGAAAGGCTTACTCACGTAATCGTCCGCACCCAGCTCCAGGCCCAGCACACGATCAAGTTCCGCAGTTTTAGAGGTCAACAGGAGAATCGGCACGTAGTCGAGATTTTGCCGCATTGCTCGGCAAATACTGAGCCCGTCCGGTCCGGGTAGGCGTATATCGAGAATCACCAGATCCCAGCCACCTGCGCTGGCTTCGCGCATACCCGCATAACCGTCTGCCACTGCGGTAACGGCGAATCCGGCATCGCGTAGATGCATGCTCACCAGCTCAGCGATATCGCGCTCGTCTTCCACAACCAGCACCTTGTGCTGTCGCGCGTTGCCACCTTGCATCCGCCCTTCCTCGCGCCGTTTTTTTCGCGTTGGCTATACCAATATGCAATGTTAGACGCGGCGTATCACAAATGTTTCACAACAATCGTTTTATTCTGGTATTCGCGAAAACATCCTGACCTGAAGTAGCGAACCGCTGCCCTGCGATGCCGCGCTCACTACCCCAGGCCTGGAGCCTTCCCTCTCGCTAGATCTCGTCCCGGCCGGGCCCCAGTAGGGGACAGAGAAAATAGGCATCCTCATCATCCATTACGCCGTTCTCATTGCCGTCTACCCACCAGCGACCGCCCAGATAACCCACATCCCCTGGGCCAAACTCCGTTGCCAGACCACTGGGACCCTCTCCCGGGAGTAACTGCTGGAACTGGCCATTTGCCGGCAGGTCAGCCAGCACAATGGAATCGTAGAATTGCCCCTGCGATGTCACATACACCACCGGCCCCGTACCGCGGCCGGTGTCGCGCGGTTTCGCCAGCGCATTGCTGCTCAGGGCGATAGCGCCAGCCAGGGTAATCGTCGTTAGTACACTTGCCATTCTCATATCGAACTCCTGCTTACGTGAGGTAGTTCGTTGAGCATGACACCGGCTAATCACACGGAGATCGCCGAAGCATCACTTTTTTATCACGGGTGCCTTTTTTATGGCGCTTTTACGACGGGCACCAGGCAGCCTGACTCAGACTATGCGGCTATTCGTTTTACCCCAGTATCGATCCTTAATCAGCCGCTTGTAGAGTTTGCCTGTAGGCAGCCGGGGTAATTCATCCATAAAGTCGACGCTTCTTGGGCATTTGTAGTGGGCGATATGCTCGCGGGCATACGCCAGAATTTCCGCGGCAAGGGCATCGTCACCGACAACACCCGTTGCGG
>JBFJZC010000368.1:0-2765 GCA_041622295.1 Porticoccaceae bacterium | reverse complement strand
CTTGCTGGATCTGCGCACGGAAAATCTGACAGATCAGATTAAGGACATCAGTGAACAACGGAAAAATCTCAATCTGCGCATGGAATCGGTGGAAACAAGGTATCTGACGCGCTTTAGAGCGCTGGATATTTTGTTGGCCCAATTGCAACAGACCAGTGGGTTTCTGACCCAGCAGCTGCAGAATTTACCGGGCGCGATATCGCCGAACAAAAGATAGATCGGATGACGTACTCACCATACACTCAGCTTAACAACCTCACCAACAGGTTTTGCAAATGACCAAGATTAATTTAGCGACGAACCAGTACCGAGCCATTCACACCCAGGGTGCGGTAGCAGATGCTTCGCCCCATCAATTGATAGCCATGTTGTTCACCGGTGTGCTGGACAATCTGGCCACGGCGAGGGGTGGCATAGAGCACAACAACATTGCGCTGAAGGGCGAAAAAATTGGCCGTGCTATCGAAATTGTCGATAACCTGCGTGCTGCGCTTGATATGAGCCACGGCGGCGAGGTTGCAACTAATTTGCGCGATCTCTACGATTACATGGAGACCCGGTTGTTGCGAGCCAATATGGACAACAGTGTGGCGATGATTGATGAGGTGGCGGGGTTGATCAGGGAAATCAAGCTGGGCTGGGATGCTATCCCCGAGGCCCAACGTAATGTTTCCAGGCCAAACGGTGGAGGACAATCCTGATGGCATCGGTGGAAATAGCCGGGCTGGAACGCCAGGTGCGTTTGCAGCAGGTGATTAAACTTTCTGAGAACATGGTCGAGCAGGCGGGTCGGGGCGAGTGGGAACAAATTGCCGAACTTGAGCGCCAGCGCCGCGATGACATGATGGCCGCGCTCAAGGCGCCGCTGCAGGAAGACGAAACCCAGCAGGTGCACGACTCATTGCAACAATTAGTGCACTTAAATGGCCAGCTGACCGCAATGGTACAGCAGGCGCGGGATGACAGTGTCCGGCAATTCAATGAATTGCGCAGTGGCCGCGATGCGACCAAAGCCTATCAGCGTGTCGGCGAGCAAAAATAATTCGGGTCACATTTGCCTGCGTAACCTCAAAAACCACTCACCTGACAACTGTGCTTTGCTACACTCGCTAACGCGTTGGTGTGGAGGGTAGAGCAGATGGTAGAACGTGCTAGTGATCCTTTTTTTGACGGGCTGGTATACGATGATCTGGTTCCAGTGGTGTGGGCTTATCTAGATAGTCAGCCCCGAGATGAGCAGCTGGTCTCCGCCAATGATGCCAATACCCAGCTCCTGCGCTTGATCACCTCTCTCAGCGATAGATTGCCTGAACAGGGTGATGAAAACTTCGAATGCAACGCCGAGCTAGAACGCCTCGATTTAAAGCTAAACGTGCTGCTTGATATTGCCGGGCAACTGATCCGCGATCAGCTGAAGTTGCCGAACGGCGACCCCATATCTTTGGGGCACAACGGCCTTGAATGGTGGGTGGAACAAGCACCTGATACAGGGCGTCTAATCAGCCTGAAATTGTATATCGACGGTGTCGTGCCCAGGCCGTTACAGTTGTTTGGCGTAGTCCGTATTAATGATAAGCGCGCTACGGTCGATGGACGCACTCCGGTTCGCATTAAATATATGGGACTCGGCCAGGCGCTTGAAGATGAACTGGAAAAGTTTATTTTTCGGCACCACAGAAAGCGCATAGCACTCGAGCGACAGCCAGATAAAACCAGGTTTTAACCATTCCTGGTGCGTGTCGGATTCACGTTTTTTCTGCAGTCCAATACCCTTCTTAAAGCTGTCCCGTAGCGGTCGACGGACGGGGAACGAATTTCATCTCCGGCGCATTATGTTATGGTTATCGGCCGGGTGCCTGGACGATATCGCGGCCTCTTCTTAGTTGAGATCATGGGGTAGGTCTGTAGCGCCGGGTCCGCGAAACAAGCGTGTACGGGTAGCGGGACCTGAAATGTGGTCCGGTTAAAAAGTGAGCTCGGTTTTAGCTTTCAAATCACTCGGTGCAGACCGCCCCGGATAGTGGATAACACGAGATTCTCATGATGCCAGAACAGTCAGCCTCCATACTGCTCATTGATGCAGATGCTGATTTTGCTCGCGAATTACGCACCATCCTTGAATTTTTAGATCGGACTGTCCTGGTCAGGAATGACCCTGCCAGCTGGCGGACAGGTATTGACCCCGAAACTCGGTTTGCGGCGGTTTTTGTGCGTGCGACGCCTGTCCCTGGTGGAGTTCCGACATTGTTGCGTGCCATCAAGGATTTTGCACCGCGCCTGCCCGTTATCGTGGTGGCGGGTGAGGACGCTTACGCACGCTCGTTTCAGGGCGAGCAACAGGTGCTCGGTGTCCTTGACCTGCCGTTGCAACGGCAGGAATTGCAGGATCTGCTGGCCGAGGCCGACGCAGTCTTTGACCTGATTGAAAAAAACGACCTTGCCGCACTCACCGCCGCGCCCGCCGCTTACGGTGGGTTGGTGGGTAGCAGTCGCCCCATGCAGCTGGTGCGCCGCCTGATCGGACAGGTAGCGGACAGTGACGCAACTGTGTTGATTCTCGGTGAATCCGGTACCGGGAAGGAAGTGGTGGCGCGCAGTCTGCATGAGCAGTCGCCGCGCAGTAAGCGGCCTTTTGTGCCGGTCAACTGTGGCGCTATCCCGTCCGAGTTACTTGAGTCAGAATTGTTTGGTCACGAGAAGGGCGCCTTTACCGGCGCCATAACGAGCCGACAGGGCCGCTTCGAAATGGCCGATGGCGGCACCCT
>JBFJZC010000367.1:0-2765 GCA_041622295.1 Porticoccaceae bacterium | reverse complement strand
TGGTATATGGACTCTCCCCACAAGTAGTGAGCAAAGCTTTTTCCAACCCTGTCGTCAGCGCGGTTGCATTCGTATATCCGGCCTTGTCTTGGGCGCTTCGCCCTGGCCATTCTGTAGTTCGCGCAGCGGGGGCCAAGCGTTCAATCGATCACGATCGATCAGCGTTGTTATCGGCCTTGTTCCGCTGCAGGACTCGCCTGTTCCGACAGTGCTGCTGCTCACCACAACCACAAGAAAACCATCACCCCTTACTGATTGCCCCCGCCGTCAGGCGGGCCTTGCGCTTTGCCAGTTACCGTTAAAACGTCGCTCGTGGCACCACACCGCCCAGCAGATCCGCACCAGTTTATTGGCCAGGGCCACGGCCGCTTTGTTGTGGCCAATTCGTGCAGCGGTCTCGACCGCCCAGCGCTGTAACTGGGTCAGTTTCTCCGGGGTGCGTGCCTGGCACCGTTGCGCCGCCAGTAAGGCCGCTCGCGAACCGTGGATCAATAGGGTACGCACGTAGACGTTGCCGTGACGGCTGATATGCCCCAGCTTGCGTCGGTTGCCGCTGCTGAACTCGTTCGGCGTCATGCCCAGCCAGGCACTGAGCTGACGACCATTGGCAAAGCGTTCGGGCTTGCCGACAGCTGTAGTCAGGGCGCTGGCTGTCAGTACGCCAATGCCGCTGACTTCATCCAGTTTGCGCACCACTTCATCGTCAGCGAACTAAAGGGGTCGGAGTGATTTATTTTTATTCACTCCGACCCCTTTATGCTCCTTCGGCAACCTACGACACAACAAACGCCTGGATCGCTTCAGCCTGCGGGGCCGCGAACGGGTGGATGGCCAGTGGAAACTCTACTGTGTAACCCACAACATCGAAAAACTGGCAAATCGCGGAGTCTGGCCATGACTACTGCGCCACACAACACACCCTCGATGCCCTCCAGAGCGCCGATATGCGCTACAGGATGGCCAGAGCAACTTCGCTATCCCCAGAATAACCATGACCCGATACCTGCCCGGCTTCTTCAAAAAAAGCGCCGCGGGGGTTGAAGGGTGGAGTGTTTTTGGGGTTTTTCTACAGCTTCGTTAGGCAAAACAAAGGAGATAGTTATGCCAAAGGTTTATGCAATAATACGCGGTAACGGGGATATTCTTGTTGGGAGCGGCGGTAGATCGGGAAGGCAACAGCGTGTGCGAACTGGCTTACACCTTCCAGGCGGTACCATTGATCAAGGCGAGGATCCTCTCACTGCTGCGATACGAGAGGTTCGGGAAGAAACCGGAATTAATTTATTTGCGCAAGACATCATAAATAACTTTGAATTAACGTTGAACAGTCAACAAGTTTATTTCGTCGTGTTTGAAGTTTTTAGCGTAGCAGATGAAATCAGGACTCGAGTGATTCCATCTATCACCAACATATATGATGAGCCTTTTGCCGCTTTACAAAGCCTGAGTTTTAATCAGTGTATTAACAATCCAAATTTTTCATCGACACATAATACTGATTGGTTTGCTCAAGGACTTTTATACGCATCCCAAAGAAATATGTTATAGAAATTAAAAGCATTTTCTACATAATATCCAGCAACGAGTCGTTTCGTAAATTGTGCCACGCGCAGTATCGAAGCCTAACCAGGCATTCAAGTCACTCGCTGCGCTCGTTGGGACGGGCTAAAGCCCGCCCCTTAATTTCGCGTTAGGCTCTTAAAAGTAGGAGGCACTATTGTATACAGGTAATTGTTTATGTGGCGGCATTAAGTTCCGCATTGAATCTAAGCTTGATCCCATCCAAATATGTCATTGCTCCCAGTGCCGCAAAGCTCAGGGCGCACCATTCGCCACAAACACGCCTGTTTCCTCGACTGCTTTTCATCTGATCAGTGGTGCCGAATTACTTACGGTTTTTGAGTCGTCTCCTGGCAAACAGAGAGTATTTTGCAGTAAGTGCGGATCACCCATTTACAGCAAAAAAGACAGCTTGCCGGGCGTGTTGCGCATCAGGGCTGGCCTCATTAATGAACCGCTTTCTGTCAAACCTGTAGCACATTTCTACACAGGGTCAAAGGCAAACTGGTGGCCCATCAATGACAGCTTGCCACAGTTTGAGGAGGCTTATGTCCCACCGAACAAAGCCTAACAAATGGTTCAAATCGCTCGCTTCGCTCACTGGGACGGGCTAAAGCCCGCCCCTTAACCAAACGTTATGCATCAAGGAGATAGCTTTGAATAAAATTACGATTTCTAACAAGTTTGCGCTATTTGATGAAAAATGGACTCCGAAAGTCATAGCGGAGTCCAATGGGCAATTGGTGAAGCTGGCGAAAGGTAGTGGTGAACTAGTTTGGCATTCTCACGAGAACGAAGATGAATTATTTCTCGTGTTCAAAGGCCAGCTTACGATCAGGTTGAAAGACCGGGATATAGTGCTTGGCCCTGGAGAAATGTTCGTCGTTCCAAAAGGCGTAGAACATTGCCCCCGTGCGGAACCGGATACGCACTTTATGATGATTGAACCCGCCAGTACGCAACATACCGGATCACATCAAACGGAAGTCACCGTTGCGGTCGATGAGCAGGAGTGGATTTGATGCATAACCAGTCGCTGCAGCCGACACCTCAGCCGCTACGCGGTTTCGGTGCGACTGAGCTTCATCGTTAGGTTAACCATCAGCCAGAGGATATAACCAAGGTGTTCTGGAGAAAAAGCACATATATTTTTTCGGATGATTACGAATCGCTGACTAATAACTTGTTTACAATTTGCAAGCTTG
>JBFJZC010000366.1:0-2767 GCA_041622295.1 Porticoccaceae bacterium | reverse complement strand
GCCCGTTGCTTTCATTTTTATCAGTACTTCATGGGCCTTGGGTGGATCGAGGGTGACCTCCTCAACTGCATAATCATTCAGTCCACGCGCGACCACTGCCTTCATCTTTCTCATTTAATCGTCTCCAGTTGCCTGTAAAAAAGGGATTGCAAAGCCGGGTGAGAGTTTACCACTGCCCAATTCATTGAGATATGACTACCGGCATTTAGCTTTGCAGGGACGGCAGTGCGCAGCGGTGCTACGCTGTCAGGAATTGATAACGCTAACGACACCACTAAGTCGCGACACCACTAAAAAATAGCCCATAGGAGGCGCCATGAAAGAACTCTCCACGACTGTATTTGCAGACGACTTTGTTTTCCTCGAAGGCCCACGCTGGCGGGAAGACAAGCTATGGACGTCGGATATGCACGGTCACGTCGTTTATACACTCACCATGGATGGTAAGCGGGAGAAAGTCGTCGAAGTACCCGGCCAACCATCGGGCATCGGGTTCCTGCCGGACGGTACCCCGCTGATCGTCTCCATGCATGATCGCAAGCTGATGAAGCTGATCAATGGCAAGCTGGAGGTTCACAGTGATTTATCCACGCTTTGTCCCTACGAAATCAACGATATGGTGGTGGATAACAGGGGTAATGCCTATGTTGGCAATATCGGCTTCGATCTATTTAAAAAGGAAAAATTCAAAACCACCAACTTCGTACTGGTTACGCCTGACGGGAAAGCACGTGAAGTCGCCAGAGACCTCGCTGTACCTAACGGCCCGGTAATCACCCCTGATGGCAAAACCCTGATCGTCGCGGAATCCTGGGCCAAAAGGCTCACCGCTTTCGATATCAAGGCGGACGGCTCGCTTCACCATCGCCGGGTATTCGCCGATCTTGGTGATGCGGCTCCGGATGGCATTTGCCTTGATGCAGAAGGCGCGGTGTGGGTGGCTGTCTTTAATCGGGATAATTTTATTCGGGTTCTGGAAGGTGGCGAAGTAACACACAGGGTCAAAGTGGTGGATCGCTTCCCGGTCGCCTGTACACTGGGTGGCCCCGATGGCCGCACACTGTTCGGGCTAACCTATCAAGGCTCCATTCAGGATATGGGTAAAGGCAAAGCCGCATCACGAATCGAAACAGCGTATGTTGACGTAGCAGCCAGCGGTTCACCCTGAACCGGTGCGACACCTCTACGCCAATGACGCAATCAAAGAGTGATCCTCGTCTGACAAAAAAGGCTGACAGGGTATGTCAGCCTTTTTTGCAGCTTTAGGCTCAGCAAATTACGTTCGGGCGAGCGGCACCAGTCGAAAAGTCACACGGCTGGTCGCACCTAATACCTCGCCCAATACCTCACCTAACACATAAGATAAATCATCTAACTATTTGAATTATATGGGGTGGCTGACGGGGATCGAACCCGCGACCTCAGGAATCACAATCCTGTGCTCTACCGATTGAGCTACAGCCACCATCGATTCTATTGCGTCCGCCTGATGCGGATAGTACTACCGAGAGAGCTTTGAGTGCAGACCCTAAGTCCGAAACAAAGCAGTATTTTATGCTGGCGCGCCCGGCAGGATTCGAACCTGCGACCCACGGCTTAGAAGGCCGTTGCTCTATCCGGCTGAGCTACGGGCGCACAACTCTTAGTCCAACACGTATCGCTTAAGCCAACACGTATCTATTCGTTTGTCTGCGCGGACGCCATAAAACTGGTCGGGGAAGAGGGATTCGAACCCCCGACATCCTGCTCCCAAAGCAGGCGCGCTACCAGACTGCGCTATTCCCCGAATCCTGACCCTGCAGGAAGGCGCGCATAATACCGCTCGCTGTCTACACGGTCAATCCAGCAAGTCTGCACCGCGACCTTCTCTTGATCGTGCGAGCGTGAGAAAATGGACGGCCTCACCAGGATCGCGTAACTAACCGGAGTCCCATGACAGCCATTATCCTCGACGGCAAGTCGTTAGCGCAGCAAAGCGAAGCTGAATTTAGCCAGCGTGTGAACGCATTGGTGGCGAGCAATCAGGGTCGCCCACCCATCCTCGCCACCATACTGGTCGGCGATGATCCGGCATCGGCAACTTATGTGCGCATGAAGCAAAACGCCTGTCGGCGAGTCGGCATGGACTCTGTCGCTGTTGAAATGCCAGGCACAACGACCACTGCAGAGTTGCTGGGAAAAATTAACGAATTAAATGGCAATCCTGACTGCCACGGCATATTGCTCCAGCACCCGGTGCCTGAGCAGATTGATGAGCGACTATGTTTTGATGCTATCAATCTCAGCAAAGATGTCGACGGCGTGACCTGCCACGGCTTTGGCCGCATGGCCATGGCGGAAACCGCATTTGGGTCAGCCACGCCCCAGGGCATCATGCGGTTGCTCGCCGCCTACCAGATTCCACTACAGGGCAAGCACGCAGTCGTTGTTGGACGCAGTCCAATCCTCGGTAAACCCATGGCAATGATGCTGCTTAATCAACACGCCACCGTCACTATCTGCCACTCCCGCACCAACGACCTGCCAGGCCTTGTTGGTCAGGCGGATATCATCGTCGGAGCCGTCGGCAAGCCCGAATTCATCAAGGGCGCGTGGATCAAGAGCGGTGCCGTGGTTATCGACGCCGGTTACCACCCCGGCGGCGTTGGCGATATCGAATTATCAGCCATCAGCGACCGCGCCAGCGCCTATACCCCGGTGCCAGGAGGCGTCGGCCCCATGACCATTAACACCCTGATCATGCAAACCCTGGAGGCCGCAGAAGCGG
>JBFJZC010000365.1:0-2776 GCA_041622295.1 Porticoccaceae bacterium | reverse complement strand
TGCTGATCCTGAGCCGGGTTTACGCGTATTTGAGTTATCGTTGCTGGAGGAGATGGGTTGTGGCCTCAATTTTTACGCTGATTGTGTCGACGGCAAGCCTTTCGAAGCAGAAAATTATTATATGTTTCATCCACCGGAGGGCTTTACTCGAGTTGACAAGGCTAGCGTTTGCTCGCCACAGGATATATTTTCAGGCGCCCATCTGAGAGCGATCGCCGATCACCGGTTTTGCGATCAGGCGGTGCGGCAAAGTGCCAAGCGCTTATTACGCCAGGCGCTAGCCACACATCTCGGAGCACGGCCTTTGCACAGCAGAGAGCTCTTTAAACAAAGAATTGGTCCGGCTCCCGTAACACTGCCATGATTGTCGGCATTGGCACAGATCTTATCCAGATTGATCGAATTCGAGGTGTCTTGCGGCGTCAGGGCGAACGGTTTGCGCGACGCATTCTGACGCCACAGGAGTTTCTGGTATTCTCAGATCATTACGCCCCGGCAGCCTTTCTTGCCAAGCGTTTTGCCGCTAAGGAAGCATTAAGTAAAGCCCTGCAATCAGGCATTGGACGGATCAGCTGGCAGGACGTGCAGGTTAGTAATTCCTCGGCTGGCGCCCCCGCAATTCAATTACTTGGTAAAGCGCAGGCGCTACTGGTGGCGCAGGGTGGCCGTAGTATTTTGCTCAGTCTGAGTGATGAGCGTGACTATGCCCTGGCTTTTGTGGTGATCAGTACATAGACCTGAATATGTGATTCTGGATGTAGATGTGTGGCGAACAGCGACCTTACTTTTTGAAATCGATGACCTTTAGCCACGATCTGCTGCTCAATCACGCTGAGACAGGCCGACGTGCCAACAGGTAAAATAATGGTTTTTAGAGCAGAGACATTTCAATGCGGACTGAATATCCGACCATAGAAGCATGTATTGGCAACACGCCGTTAGTTCGATTGCAGCGACTGCACGCAGGGACTAACAACACCCTGTTGGTCAAACTTGAGGGGAATAATCCTGCAGGTTCGGTGAAAGATCGGCCAGCCCTGAGCATGATTCGACATGCTGAGGAGCGGGGCCTGATCAAACCAGGGGATACCCTGATTGAGGCAACCAGCGGCAACACGGGTATTGCGTTGGCGATGGTGGCGGCGATTAAGGGTTATCGTATGATTCTGATCATGCCGGATCATATGACTGAAGAGCGCAAGGCCGCCATGTTGGCCTATGGTGCGGAATTGGTTCTGGTCAGTAAGGAAGCGAGCATGGAAGGCGCGCGCGATCTGGCGCTGGAAATGCAGCGCGCGGGCAAAGGCCTTGTGCTGGATCAATTCAATAACAACGATAACCCCCTGTCCCATGTCGAGGGTACCGGGCCAGAAATTTGGCGGCAAACCCACGGTACGGTGACACATTTTGTCAGCGCAATGGGCACCACCGGCACCATTATGGGTGTGGCTCGATATTTAAAAGGTAAAAATTCTGCTGTCCAGATTGTTGGCCTGCAACCCGCTGAGGGTGCCAGTATTCCGGGCATTCGTCGCTGGCCAAAGGCGTACATGCCAGGCATATTTGATGCGACACTGATTGACCTTACGATGGATATTACGCAACAGGAAGCTGAAGACACGATGCGACAGCTGGCGCGTCGAGAAGGGATATTTTGCGGTGTATCATCAGGCGGGGCGGTCGCCGGTGCCTTGCGTCTGGCCGCTGGACTTAACGATGCTGTGATCGTTGTGCCGATATCGGATCGTGGCGACAGATACTTATCATCAGGCCTGTATACGGCCTGAAATGTAACCGTTAGCTGGTCTTGAGCAGGCGACGAATACCATGGTTCAAATTCGCCAAAGCCATACTTTCCAAAAAATAATTCCCGACGATCTCAGCCCGTGGCTGGCCAGGATTGCCAAGAATAATCGCCGTCTTGATGTCGATATCTCTCAGCCTCTCATGGCGGCAGTTGGGGCGGTTCGGGCAGTTGAAAAGACTGTGCCGGATACCTACGACACTGGTGAGCCTCGAGTGGGTTGCTTACGCACCGGTCTGGAGATGGCGGAAATCCTTTCTGAACTGGGTGTTGATGTCGAGGGCCTGCAGGCAAGTATCCTGTATCGCGCCGTGCGGGAAAAAAAGCTGTCCCTGCAAAGCGTGAGCGCACAGTTTGGCGAGGGGGTCGCCAGACTTATAGAGAATGTGCTCCGTATGGCGGTCATCAGCGCTTTGCGCAACGATACGCCGGCGCAGGTACTGGGGCACGACAGTGCTTACCAGGCGGCGAAAGTGCGGGAAATGCTGGTGTCAATTATCGATGACGTACGCGTCGCATTGCTCAAGTTGGCGGAGCGAACCTGCGCTATTCGCGCAGTAAAGGATGCTTCCGACAGCAAGCGGCGTCGTGTTGCCGGTGAGATTTTTGATGTTTACGCGCCGCTTGCCCACAGGTTGGGTATTGGTCATCTAAAGTGGGAGCTGGAGGATCTGGCATTCCGGTATATGGAGCCGGAAGAGTACCAGCAAATTGCCCATTTGCTGGCCGAGAAACGAAGTGAACGGCAGCAGTACATCGATGAAATGATTGCCACCATCGATGCCGAGTTGCGTAAATTGGGCAAAGCTGGGGAGGTTAGCGGGCGCGCCAAGCACATTTATAGCATCTGGCGAAAAATGCATCGCAAGGGCATTGGCTTTTCACAAATTTACGATATTCGGGCACTGCGGGTGCTGGTGCCGACGGTATCTGATTGTTACGCAGTGCTGGGTATCGTGCACAGCAAGTGGC
>JBFJZC010000364.1:0-2785 GCA_041622295.1 Porticoccaceae bacterium | reverse complement strand
TTCGTTGAACACCGTGGCGACATCACCGGCAAAACTGTCGCGTGGGTGGGTGACGGCAATAACATGTGTCAGTCCTATATCAACGCTGCGGTCCAATTTGACTTCAAACTACAAATCGCTTGTCCGCCAGATTACCGGCCCGATACCAGCCTGCTGAGCGCGCATAGTGATCGGGTCAGTATCGGGGAAGATCCTCAGCAGGCTGTAGCAGGTGCACACCTTGTGGTTACCGACACATGGGCATCAATGGGCCAGGAAGACGAGAAAAAGCAGCGGGAACAGGCTTTTGCTAACTTCCAGGTCAATCACCAGCTTATGGCGCTGGCTACCGACGATGCGCTGTTTATGCACTGTCTGCCCGCCTATAGAGGTTTGGAGGTCAGCGCTAAACTACTGGAAGACCCACGTTACTCCGTTGTCTGGGACGAAGCTGAGAATCGCCTCCATGCACAGAAGGCCTTGATGCTGCATTTGCTCGACCTGTAGCCGCTGCTCGACCTGTAGCCGCGTAACTGCAACCCGCCACGCCGATAGCCAGCCCCCTCACTGCAAACCCCCTTATCAAATAAACCGACCCGCCATTGAGGCCCCATTATAAGGTTGAGGCCCCGTTATAAATTGTTGCGCCGCTATTGGACGGTCGCCCAGTGCCGTACTCGACGAAGCGCCCTGGGGGGTAGACAATACCAACGACACATCGTGACGGAGACGGGACTTGGAGCTAAACGGCAAAGTGGTGTTAATTATCCACGCCAGCAACGACCTGGGTAGAGCGCTTGCCAGAGCGCTGGCAAAGGAAGGTACCACCCTGGTACTCGCAGGCAACGATGCCGCCGCGCTAGATGAGCTCGCCAAACAGCTCCCGGCAGGCCAGCACACGGTTGTGGCCGCTGACATCAATAGCGAAGCGGGCCGCTTTCAGGTAATAGAAGCCTGTCGTGACCGCCCCATTGATATATATATCAACAATGCCGGTAGCGGTGGTGTCGGCCTGTTTCGCACCACCCCGCAAAATGAAATTGGCGAATTTATACAGAACACCCTCACCGCGCCGCTGCTGTTAACACGAGCGCTGACACCCCTGCTGACCGAGCGGAAAGCTGCGATGATTGTCAACATAGGCACACTGTCCAGCAATATCGGCTTACCCGGACTGACGATGGCATCCTGTATCGGCTTTGGTATGAGAGGCTTTAGCGAGGCACTGGCAAGGGAGCTCGTCAACACATCGATCAACACGATTTACGTCGCACATCGAGGCCTGGCGCGTGAAAAAGGCCATAACTCGCCCGCACCATCGCCCAATCTGAATACCCCGCTGACACAACGCAGCGATGACCCAGCCAGAGCTGCTAAGGCCATCATCAACGCCATCCGCAAAGACGTGCGCTCAAGCCAGCTCGGATGGGCTGCCAGGTGGTGGGTATTGCGGAATACACTGACACCCAAAAAGGTCGATAAGGCATTGCTCAAACATCTGCCAGCGTTCGTCAATTTTGCTCGCAAGAAATCACTCAGCGAAGGCTAACAAAAAAAAATTTGCGGGGTTTTCCGACCTGAAAAATTGCGGGCGACCAGCCTCAAAAAAGTCACCGGTAGTGCTTGCTTTCGCTCAAGCAAAGCGCCGACAAGGGCCCCCGGTGCGGCGTCCGGCTGCTCCCAATCGGCACGCTCGGGGGGTGGCGCGACCAACGGGGCGAGTTTGTCGACTAAAACCCACCGTTTTACATATCTAGTGTTGCAATCAAATGGAAAGCCCATTATCTTGTGTCTCTGACACCCTGTTACCCCGGATATAGAATCGTTATAACCACCGTATGTGGTCGATTTGCGGCATTAGATCATGGATACATCGCTTGCAGTCAACACATTAACCAGGCCCCGTACGCGGCTCGCAAAGAGCGCATGTACAGGGGCAGTTGAGGGTGCCACACCACAAGCCTCAACCCGGCCACCAGTGCATCACCAGATCCGCCTTCAGGGCATGGCCGCAAGCAGTGCGCGTCCGCTAGACGGCGACCTGGACAACGACCTGGACAACGACGCCAGCCCGGGGAATAATCGGCCAACTCACTATCGAAACATTCACCACAGAGCAAGCCCCGGCATCGCCGTTTCCAGGGCCATCCATCGACGATAACAACCGCCGGTTTTAACCACAAACGCAACAAGGCGCAGCAGGCAGCAAAATATGGACACAACACCCACTTCAAGCACGACCCAAACGACTCCCGCACCCGCTAAAACCCGTGCACCTGTCACCAACTCTGTGCTGGCAACCGCGCCAGGCCAGCTGAAAGTGATCAAACGCAACGGCGCTGTGGTGCCCTACGACAAAACCAAAATTGCCGTCGCCATCACCAAGGCTTTCCTCGCCGTTGAAGGCGCCGCCGCTGCCGCCTCAGGGCGTATCCATGCCACCGTTTCAGAGCTCATGACGCAGGTCACCGACACCTTCAAGCGTCGCATGCCCTCTGGTGGCACGGTTCATATTGAAGATATTCAGGATCAGGTCGAACTGGCACTGATGCGTAGCGGCGAACAGAAAATCGCCCGCTCCTATGTGATTTATCGAGAAGAACGAGCCCGCGAACGGGCGAGCCAGCAATCTACACTGACACCCGCACCGGCAAAATATGCCGAATCAACCCTGAACGTTAAATACCCTGATGGCAGCGAAAAACCACTGGATATGGCCCGACTTTACACGGTGGTCAGTGAAGCCTGCGAAGGCCTCAAGGATGTCGAAGTTGACGCTATTATCACTGAAGCCCTGCGCAATCTG
>JBFJZC010000363.1:0-2830 GCA_041622295.1 Porticoccaceae bacterium | reverse complement strand
TTGGTTGTCGGGAATTTTCAGCCGATTTTCGTCTGGTTGACCCTACGCAAAGTACGGCCAGCGCACCCGAAGGGCTGGGCGGTGAACTCGATCTTGGCTGGATGTTATACGACCTCGATTACAGCAATGCCGCCGAGCCAAGCCCCCGGTTCTTTCAGGCAAAAATGCATGACGGTGTGATGCTTGTTCCAGAATGGAACAGCGGAGAGGTGCGGGGATGATTCTTCAGGCCTTGAATGATTATTACCAGCGAAAAACCACAGAACCGGGTTCCGGTTTAGCCGAACTCGGATTTGAACAGAAAGAACTTCCTTTCATCATAGAAATCAACGCCCATGGAGAGTTGATTCAGATCGAAGACACCCGAGAAGGCATTGGCAATAAAAAGGCCGCGCAATCATTTATTGTGCCCCAAGGTGCCAAGAAAACCTCCGGGGTTGCTACCAACCTACTCTGGGACAATACCGAATATGTCCTGGGCATCGACAAAAACAGTCAGGCCAAAGAAGACCCAGAGGAAGAACAGCAGCGGCTATCAGCCCTTGAAAAACGCCAGCAACGGGTTAATGAACAGCACCAGGCTTTTATCGATGAAATAAAATCATTGCCCGATCCAGCTATTAATGATGAAGGCGTGCAAGCCGTTATCCATTTCCTTGAACAATTTAAAGCAGATAGCCTCGAAAGCCTGCCTTTTTGGAACGAGGTAATCACCAATCCTATTTTGAGTTTCCGGCTTCAAGGCGACCGATCTCTGGTCTGCCAACGGCTCGCCGTTATTAACGCACTGCGCGCAAGCACGGATGATCTACCCGACGCTGACGAGCATCAAAGCATCTGCCTGATTACAGGTGAAAATACTCAGGCAGAACGCCTGCATACATCAATAAAAGGGGTCTGGGGTGCGCAGTCCTCTGGTGCAAACATCGTTTCCTTTAACCTCGACGCGTTCAACTCCTACGGCAAAGATCAGGGATATAACGCACCCGTTAGCAAAAAGGCCACGTTTGCCTACACCACCGCACTGAATTATCTGTTACGAAAAAACTCACCCCAGCGCATGCAAGTCGGCGATACATCGACCGTATTTTGGTCTGAAAAACCGAGCGACTTTGAAACCAGCATTGGCGACATATTTGGTGAGCCACCCAAGGATGACCCGGACAAAAACACCCGAGCAGTCGCCAGCCTCTATGACGCTATTCACAGTGGTTTGTTGAGCAGTGACGAAGGTCAAACCCGTTTTTATGTGCTCGGTCTTGCCCCCAACGCAGCCCGCATCGCTATACGGTTTTGGCAGGTCGCCACCGTTGGTGAATTGGCCACTCGAATTCGCCAGCATTTCGACGATCTGGCCATCGTTCATGGCGACAAACAACTCCCGCATTTACCGCTGTTTCGATTGTTGGTTGCCACAGCAACACAGGGTAAAGCCGACAACATTCCGCCAAATATCGCTGGCGAAACCATGCGCAGTATTCTCTCTGGGCAACCCTACCCACAGTCATTACTCGGCGCTGCTGTCCGGCGCAATCGCGCCGAGCAGGATGTGACTTATGCCCGTGCGGCACTGATCAAAGCCTGCATTAACCGAATGACCCGATACAAAAATCCCGATATTAAAGAGGAACTCAATATGGCGCTGGATGAAAGCAATGACAACATCGGCTATCGCTTAGGTCGACTGTTCGCGGTACTTGAAAAAGTACAGGAAGAGGCAAGTCCCGGCATTAATGCCACCATTCGAGATCGCTATTACGGTGCGGCATCCAGCACTCCTGTGAGTGTGTTTTCAACCCTGCTGAAGCTGAAAAACCACCACATCAGCAAACTCGATAACAAAGGTAGGGCGACCAATATGGAAAAGCTGATTGGTCAAATCATGGAAGCCGTAACCGACTTCCCACCGAACCTGTCGATGCAGGAACAAGGCCGTTTTGCTATCGGTTACTACCATCAGCGGCAGGACTTTTTTAAGAAAAAACCTGACTCAGATCCTGAAATAAATACAAACTCAACAAATGGAGAATCATCATGACCATGGAAAATCGCTATGACTTTGTTTTGCTGTTTGACGTAAAAGACGGCAACCCTAATGGTGATCCCGACGCGGGCAACCTGCCAAGAGTTGATGCGGAAACCGGCTGTGGCCTGGTGACCGATGTCTGCCTTAAGCGCAAAGTGCGAAATTTTGTCGGACTGGTTAAAGAGGAGCAGCCACCCCACGAAATTTACGTCAAAGAAAAAGCGATTTTGAATTTGCAGCATGAACGCGCTTATGTGGCGATTGGTGCCGAAGAGGAGTTGAAGTCTGACAAAAAGCGAAAGGGCAAAGCCGAAACGGTAGACAAAGCCCGCCAGTGGATGTGCCAGAATTTCTTTGACGTGCGCACCTTTGGTGCGGTGATGTCTACCGGTGTGAACTGTGGTCAGGTGCGCGGCCCAGTGCAATTAACCTTTGCCCGCTCGGTCGACCCCATCGTTGCCAGTGAACACAGCATTACCCGCATGGCCGTTGCCACTGAAGCCGAGGCCGAAAAACAGGATGGCGACAACCGCACCATGGGTAGAAAACACACTGTGCCCTACGGCCTCTATGCCGCACACGGCTTTATCTCCGCCCACCTCGCCAACCAAACTGGCTTTTCGGAAACCGACCTGGAGCTACTCTGGCAATCGCTCACTAATATGTTTGAACATGATCGTTCCGCCGCCCGTGGCGAAATGGCGACCCGGGGTTTGTATGTGTTTAAACACGACAGCAAACTCGGCAATGCGCCCGCTCACAGCTTGTTCGAGCGAATCAATCCACATTTAAAAGAAGGCGTTA
>JBFJZC010000362.1:0-2832 GCA_041622295.1 Porticoccaceae bacterium | reverse complement strand
GAAAAATGGATAGCTGAAGTGGGCGATGATGTCGCCCAGAAAATGCTTGAGGACGGTCGCATTCCCGTGGCGCCCATTCTAGAAGTCGAGGAAGCCATGGCCCACCCTCACCTGATTGAACGTGAGACAGTACGCACCATCACTGACCGCAGCATTGGCGACTTTCAGGTGCCCGGCAACCCCTTGCGGTTTTCCGAATTCCCCGGCCACCTGCCACTCATCGCACCCTATCTGGGCGAGCAGAACGCAGAGGTACTGGGCGAATACCTGGCCATGTCAGCAGCGGAAGTTGCCAAACTGGAAAAAGATGGTGTGCTCGGCTCGGAGCCCGTTCCCGGTTAAACAACAACACACCAGGAAGTTCTAGTTCAGCGATAATTGATATCAACATTAAAGTAGAGAAGAGCAGCACAATATGAAGATCGGTTTTATCGGCGTTGGCAACATGGGCGGCCCCATGTGCCGCAATATTATAAAAAACAGTGGCCACGAAGTCATGGTCTTCGACCTTAACAAGGAGGCCGTGGCGCGCTGCACAGAGCTCGGCGCCAGCGCAGGCAGCTCACCGAAGGCGGTTGCAGCGGATGCGGATGTCGTGATGACCTCATTGCCCCACCCGAGGAATGTGGAACAGGTAGTGCTCGGTGAAAATGGTATTGCCGAAAGTATTAAACCGGGTGCGATCTATTGCGATCTCAGTACTAACTCGCCGCTGGTCATTCGTAAATTAGCCGCTCACCTCGAAAAACAAGGGGTCACTATGCTCGACGCGCCGGTCAGCGGCGGTGTCGTAGCCGCTGATAAAGGCACCATCGCTATTATGGTCGGTGGTGACAAAGGGGCTTTCGACAAGCTCCTGCCACTGTTTAATTCCTACGGTGAGAATGTGATTTATTGCGGGGGTATTGGCAACGGCTGCGTTGCCAAAATAGCAAATAACCTCATTGCATTTTGCAACATGGCGGCCAGTGCCGAAGGCTTAATGCTCGGCGTATCTGCGGGCATTGATCTCGAGGTGTTAAACCAGGTTATCCGCAACAGCAGCGGCAACAGCATGACCTTTCGCGCCGTCGCCAAAAACGCCAAATCCGGCGACTGGACGGCCAGCTTCTCCATTGACCTTGCCTACAAGGACATGCATCTGGCGCTTGAGTTAGCCGATGAACTCGGCGTACCCCTGATGCTAAGCCCTACAGTGCACAACCTGATGAGAATGGCCAGGGGTCTGGGTTATGAGCAAAATGATGCCACCGCCATTATGCGGGTCTATGAAGATACTATGAACAGGGTGCTCAAGCTAGATATCTGAAGTCGGCCGACGTTATTGAAAAAAAACAGCGGCTAATGCCGCTGTTTTTTTGTGATTTACCTTTAAATTTTGTAAACCATTTAAAGCCTTTAAGTCCTGTAGAACTAAATCTTGAACTGATTAATTTTTTTCCATATCCAGTCCAGGAAAATTACCGTCCGCACGCCACTCGGTCAATATGTCGAAGAACTCAGGCGCGCCGCGACCGTACTGGTTACTGAAAAAGCCCTCGCCATCTACTTTGCCTTCCTGGTTGTAGTAACCGGGCGTACATTCCGCGTAAAAGCGCTTGCCGAGGTTGGCATAACGTTTGATCGTGTCCACCCAGTCATGCTCCGCCTCCTGAGTGGTTTCAATGGTTCGCACATTGTTATCCAGACCATACGTAAGGACATGGGAAAGATGTTTGGCCTGTTCATTGAGTGCATGGGGAATACTGGTGGTAAAACCGGTTTGTGTCAGCCCCATAATAAAACAGTTGGGAAAACCATGGCTGTATAAGCCGTGGAAGGTCGACATGCCTTTTTCCCACTTTTTACTCAGAGTAATACCGTCGCGCCCGGTCAGATCATAGCCCGATTGCCGAGTAAAGTTGGTACCGACCTCAAAACCCGTGGCAAAAATCAGGCAGTCGACCTGGTATTCCTTGCCGTCAACGACAACACCGTTTTCTGTAATGCGTTCGACACCCTGCCCACGGGTATCGACCAGCGTGACATTAGGCAGGTTGTAAGTGTCAAGATACTCGTCGTGAAAACCCGGACGCTTACAAAACTGCCGGTAGTAAGGTTTAAGCGCTTCGGCGGTGACGGGATCCTTCACTATAGAGTCAACCCGCGCTCGCACTTGCTCCATCTTCTTGAAGTCCGCAATCTCCATGGCGGCGCCTACTTCAGACGAGGTCATATTTGGGTTCAGCTTCCGTTGCACCGGTGCAGAAAGATTTCGGAAAATCTCAGTCCAGCCGTCGTTGACCAGATCCTCCTCCTGGAAACCACCGGCGGTGAGGATATTAAAATTATCCATGCGCTCCTGCTGCCAGCCAGGCTGCAGGCTTTTCGCCCATTCTGGGTCGGTAGGGCGATTGGCCCTGACATCGATAGAGGAAGGGGTGCGCTGGAACACGTACAATTCTTTCGCATGCTCGCCAAGATGCGGAACACACTGCACCGCAGTTGCGCCCGTACCGATAATGCCGACACGCTTATCTTTCAAGTTGGTAAGACCGCCGTTTGAATCGCCGCCGGTGTAGTCGTAGTCCCAGCGACTGGTGTGGAAAGTATGACCTTTAAAGCTGGAGATGCCGGGGATGCCAGGCAATTTCGGGCGGTTCAACGGTCCGTTAGACATGACCACAAAACGGGCCTTCATACGATCGCCACGGTTGGTTTCGATGACCCACCGGGCGCTGTCTTCTTCCCAGACCATGCTGGTTACTTCGGTTTGTAAACAGGCCTTATCGTACAGGTTATATTTTCTGGCAATGGCCTTACTGTGCTCTAGAATTTCCGGCGCATGAGAGT
>JBFJZC010000361.1:0-2839 GCA_041622295.1 Porticoccaceae bacterium | reverse complement strand
GGGTCAACCACACCGAGGTGCAGTTTGATGGCCAGCCAGGTAGAACCCCAGATAAGTACGGTAATGACAAAAAGAACAACTATTTTCACGGGGATGTCCAAAACTGCTTCGGTTGGAGTGTTTGGAACCGGGCCGGCTTTGCCGACATCAGCGGGTTATCGGGTCGTCTCTGTTAACGGGTCGCGCATATAGAAAAGAGCCGCCGGGTTGTTGGCAACTAACTCCTGGCACTAGGTAAGGAGACGCTCCAGGGTGCCCAGGTAGATTTCCCTCAGTGTTTCCAGATCAGCGACCGCGACATTTTCATCGATCTTATGAATAGTGGCATTAATGGGGCCGAGCTCGACGACCTGGGTGCCGAGCGTTGCGATAAAGCGACCGTCGGACGTGCCTCCAGCTGTTGATAGTTCAGCGCTAAGGCCTGTGTGGCAATGAATGCTATCGGTGACGGCGGCTACCAGCGTTCCCGGAGCCGTCAAAAAGGGCTCGCCGCTGAGCTGCCAGATAATGTTATAGCTCAGACCGTGTGCTTGAAGTAGGCTCTCAACCCGCGCCTGTAACGTCGGCGCGGTAACTTCAGTGGAAAAGCGGAAATTAAAATCAATAACAACGTCGCCAGGTATGACATTGGTAGCACCTGTGCCGGCATGGATGTTGGATATCTGGAAACTGGTCGCAGGAAAGTGCCGGTTACCCCGATCCCACTCTGTCAGGGCGAGCTCTGAGAGGATGGGCGCAACGCGGTGGATGGGGTTTTCCGCCAGCTGTGGATAGGCTACATGTCCCTGGACGCCGTTAACTACCAGGCGTGCATTTAGCGAGCCGCGTCGGCCATTTTTTATGGTATCGCCAACCTTTTGTGAGGACGAGGGCTCCCCGACAATGCACCACTCGGGAACAATGCCTTTATCTTTTAGCCAGTCGACCACACGGGTGGTGCCATTGGTGGCAATACCCTCTTCGTCACTGGTAATCAAAAACGCGATACTGCCCTGGTGTGCGGGGTATCGCGCAAGAAAAGTTTCACAGGCGGTAATCATAGCTGCCAGCGAGCCCTTCATGTCAGCGGCACCCCGACCGTAGAGTAAACCGTTTTTTAATGCGGGTTCGAAGGGAGGACTCTGCCACGTATCTGAATCGCCGACGGGCACGACGTCCGTATGTCCCGCGAAGCAGAGTATTGGCTTAGCGCTGCCCTTAATGGCCCAAAAATTCTCTACATCCTCAAAAGGCAGGCGATAGATGGCGAAACCCATTGCTTCGAGACGCGCAATCAGCAGCGCCTGACAGCCAGCATCTGCAGGTGTGATCGATTGGCACCGGATCAATGCACAGGTCAATTCAAGGGTGGGTGAGGGTTCTTCCAGTGGTTCTGTCATGGTGCGCGCGTCGGGGTAAAAAGGCAGTGTAGCTCAGTGGCGGATTAAGGTCAGCGGCCAGTAAAGAACCGCAAGCAGGGGGCCGCTCCCGTAAAAAAACGACCGCGCTTTTGCCTGGATAAAGATTCAGTTATGGGCATGCAGTGCTTCGTTCAGTTCTACAGCACTTTGATTGGTCAGGCATTCCACCGCGCCATTGAGTGAATTGCGCCGGAACAATAAATCCGATTTGCCAGCCAGTTCTCTGGCTTTGATTTCGCCCACTCTTTTGCCCTGGTCGTCGAGCATAACGACTTTTGTCCCGGCGGTGATATAGAGCCCGGCCTCTACCGTACAGCGGTCGCCAAGGGGTATGCCAATGCCAGCATTGGCGCCCAGTAAGCATTCTTTACCCAGCGATATAACGATATTGCCGCCGCCGGAAAGCGTGCCCATGGTGGAGCTGCTACCGCCGAGATCGGAGCCTGCACCGACAAACACACCAGCTGAAATGCGACCTTCGACCATGTTTGGGCCTTCTGCACCCGCGTTAAAGTTAACGAAGCCTTCGTGCATAATGGTGGTGCCTTCACCAATGTAGGCACCCAGCCGTACGCGGGATGTATCGGCAATTCTGACGCCTTTAGGCACTACGTAGTCAGTCATTTTTGGGAATTTATCAACGCAGTTAACTTGCAGGGCAAGGCCCTGCAGGCGGGCAGCGAGTTGTCTCTCGGGCAGTTCAGCAAGATCAATCGCGCCCTGGTTGGTCCAGGCGACGTTGGGAAGTACGCCAAAAATTCCGCTCAAATTAGTACCGTGAGGCCTGACCAGTCGATGCGAAATAAGATGCAGTTTCAGGTAGGCCTCTGGAACGGAAGCGGGTTCGCTATCCGTTGCGAGTAATACGGCAATTATCGGCTGGGTACTGTCAGCCAGGGTTCGCGCGAGCTCAGCCTGGGCGGCTTCATGCTGTTCTGCAAATGCTGTGGCAAGCGCATTGAGTCTGGTCTGATCGAGTTCGATGACAGCATTACTAGCAGCGATCGGCAGCACTGCGTTAAGTGCAGCGAGTATAGTTTTGCCGGGACGCAACAGGGGCCTGGGGTAGAAAACTTCCAGCCAGTCACCCTTGCTATTTTGTGTGCCGACGCCGATTGCGACGCTGTAAAATTCTGTCATGGTATTGCCTCGTCAGGATTGAGCGAAAATATTTTCGTATTGGTCGGGCTTGAAACCAACAAAGACCGCGCCGTCATATTCCAGGACAGGCCGCTTGATCAGGGTCGGGTTAGCCAACAAAATCTGGATCACGTTGTCTTCATCCAGTTGTTCCCTGGTCTCGTCGGATAGCTGTTTCCAGGTACTACTGCGTTTGTTAACCAGGGTCTGCCAGGCGATTTTGCTGAGCCAGTGGTTTATCTGATCGTCACCTAAGCCGTCTATGCGCACGTCATGAAATTGATAAGTAATGGCTCGTT
>JBFJZC010000360.1:0-2845 GCA_041622295.1 Porticoccaceae bacterium | reverse complement strand
GGGGCAGGGACGGAGCTAAATCTCGCTCCGAGGGCGCGACATAAAGCGTGCTAACCAATTGAAAAATAAGTTAAAAATATAAGGGTGGATAGGGTGTTGCCGATCTTCCTGTTATATCCACCGTGCTGGCGGGACACTGTTTGGCAGTTTCAGGGGCGCGCTGGCCATTGCTACAGTTAGCCGGTGAAATATTATGGCTATCAGGGCTAAAGTTTTTCGGAATCGAGTCGATAGGTAGACACGAAACCAGAAGTCCCACGAGCGGTGGGGCGATAACGGTGTACACAGAGCTCGCTTGTCGGACCGAGACGGGGAGCGGAACAGGATCATGACTGAAGAGATTGCCAGTACAACCGCGAGACAACAAGCCAGCGCCCCTCGGGCTGCCGCGGCGGTTGTTGGTGGTGGCGCGCGCGCGCAAACGGCCAGGGTGGTGGAAACCCCACAGCCCGATGACAGTCTTGACAGTGCCGAGCTACAGAAGCGGATAGAAGAGTCTGTGGCGGAATTGAACCAGGCCGTTAACAGTATGAACCTGTCCGTGGAATTTTCCGTTGATGAGACCATCAACCGGCAAGTCGTGAAGGTCATTGACAAAGATACTGGGGACGTCTTCATGCAGCTGCCCAGTGAGGCTGCACTGAACGCGGCCAAAAACCTCGACGTTATGCGCGGGGTTCTGTTCGACGACTCAGTATAGAGCGTTCGCCTTTACCGACGCAGTGGGAAAACGCTGAGGGGCGCAAGCCTGGTTTAGTCGGCCGTTGCTTGACAGTGGGGCAGGTCGGGCATCACCTCGGCAACGATGCACCAAAGAATGAACCATCAGTAACAACCACTCAACTGGCTCGCATGTTCCAGCTGGCTCCCTGTTAGCTGAAGTGTGAGGGCTGTTGGTACGATCCCGCGCTGCAGCGGCCTAACCGACTATTTTTCTCGTTTTGTTGCCTCGTCAGCAGCCACCCCTGAAGGGTCCGTCTCTAGGGTTGAGCTGGTTAAAGACTTGTGTGCATCAACACCGGCTAGCGCTTCATAGGCATCGTTGGCCTGGACCATCTGTTCGATAAAACGTCGACTCAAACTTGCTACCTGCAGCGCCGCATCGACTGTTTCGACGTCGATCCGCTCATCTACTGCTGCCGCCAGCAGGTGTGTCTTCACTATCCGATAGTTATCGATAATGTCCGTCAAACGCTCTCTTTGCAGCGCCGTATCGCTATGGACAAGCCCGCGGTTGAACTCATTTACCGTCGTCAACCAGTACGACATTTGCTGGAGGGCGAGGGACGACGGTTGTTTGATCAATAGATGGATTGCAAGCACGGAGGCATAGGTTTTATAGGCATTTTGAAGATAATGACTTACCGACAGACCCGCGGTCAGCTGAGCGCCCTGTTCTTTGGTTAACTCGGACTTTAGCGTCAATGCAATAAACTGATTAACGCCGTCGAGCCGCTCTGCAATTGAATTAAGCTGCGCCTCCTTGACATTTTGCATCGTTGAGGTCGGCAGGGCCACCTGCCCCAGCTCTACCGCCAGGGTCTGGAGCTCCAATGTCATCGCCCCGATCGCTACATCGGGTATGGTCGACACGTTTGCGTCCAAACCCGAATGCTCGCCGCCCCGTTTTGATCCACCCTGGTACATGCCTAGTAAAAATACCGACAGTCTGGGTTCCAGGGGCCACATCAGGATGACACCCAGGGTATTGAAGCAAGTATGAAAAATGGCCAGCGACATGAGTGCATTATCGTCAACGTTAACCATGCTGGCGATGGTGCTCGTCAATGACCAGAAAACCGGCAGCAACGACAACGCAACAAGCGCGGTGATCAGATTAAACGTCACATGAGCCCAGGCCAGGCGTTTGGCGTTAGGGGTGGCACCAATCACCGCTATTACGGCTGTCGAGGTAGTGCCAATATTAGCGCCGATAACCGCAGCTGCGGCCACGTCAAGACCGGCTACCCCGCTGGCAACCGCCGTCAGGATGATGGCAATCGCGGCGCTCGAAGATTGTGTTAACACGGTCAAAAGCAGGCCGATTACCAAACCCAAAAGCGTGGCATGACTGTTTTCCGTGAGCAGCGCCTCGATATTGATTTGCTGCGCGTACCCGGAAAAGTTTTCGGTTAGCGCCGCGATTCCCATAAAGAGGAGGCCAAAGCCGGCGAGGGCCATACCCAGTGCGCGACCGCGTTGATACGGAGAGATAACCCGTAACGCCGCCCCGATCCCCACCAGGGGGAAAGCCAGGGCATCAATCTTGAGACTGAATCCCAGCAAGGTGATTAGCCAGGCGGTAAAGGTGGTACCGACGTTGCTCCCAAATACCACCCACAGGGCCTGTCGGAAAGCCAGTAGACCGGCATTGACAAAACCAATGGTGGCGACCGTGACAGCGCTTGAAGATTGAACCAGCGCCGTAATCAATATGCCTGATACGAGCCCGCGTAGTCGGCTTGACGTCCACTGGCCAAGGAGGTTTTTAAGGGCGTGCCCACCCGCCAGCTTAAGACCTTCGGTCATCAGCCACATGCCGAGCAAGAAAAGGCCGAGAGAACCGACCAGATCAAAAATCACGCTTGCTCACTCAACGTGCATGCCCTGGGTGACCAGGCGTAATAACTGTAGGTCCGGGCGCACCCGCCGGCGTCTATTTTCCCTTGTTTCCAGAGGAGTCATTTTTCTCCAATAGGCCAAGTTTACCGGCCAGCCATTTCGTGCTTGATGCCTGGATGACAATAGTAACGATAATGGCGATAAAAACAGTGGCGGCGACCTCTTTGGCCCCCGGCACCTTCATGCCCACCAGCAGGCCCGCGAGGGCAGCGGGAATGACGCC
>JBFJZC010000359.1:0-2855 GCA_041622295.1 Porticoccaceae bacterium | reverse complement strand
CTAAGCCAAAACCAATAACTATAGATAATATTGCGCCAATTATTGATGAAACGATATTCCATATGCGATTCATAAGTAATTTAACGGTGAGCATCAACGGTGGACGAGCCGCGTAGCGGATTAGCCGTCCGGCGGAAGCCCGGCAGGGCTGAAGCGTATTGGATGCTGTTGTTAGGCGGCGGATTCATGCTCAACGTCCCAACCGGGAAACACGAGTACAGCGGGATGGCAACACAGTGCTTTAGCCAAAACCTTTGCGCGTTCTACTCCCAGACGTACCCGATCATTTTCGATTGCTGAAATCGTAGACTGAGGAATACCGGTTAGATCCGCAAGACCGTTTTGACTCATTTCTTGCATTTCTCGGATGATACGGACTGATTCTCCTACCGATACGTCTATTCGCTTTTTCGCTTTACGAAAATCTTTCATATTACTTCCTCCGGTAATCGTGAGGCGTCACATTGACCACCTGAACCAAAACCTTTTCCTTTTCTACCTTGTATATCACCCGATATTGTTTAGTTAACCGAGACGAACGATGTCCCTTCCAGTCGCCGCTTAAGGACTCATCATGTAAGCCTTTGATTTTCCGAAGCCCTAATGGGCCAGATATCGTAACGATATCTTTCCATTTCTCGTATCTTTTCAATACTTCCGTCGGGATCTTGGCTAACTGCCCAGGTACGCGTCTATGTTCGTATATGAGCCACATACCATATATAATATGTATGTCATATATGGTATGTCAATACTTTAGTCGCCTAACTATTAGCAAACCGACCAGTCGGCTTATGTTCGGAACACGAGACTGGTCGGTATATGTACCGGATTTGGGGTGTTAAGCAGAGTGGTCGGTTTATCATTCCCTGGCACCGATGTATTTTATGCTCCCAATATATGGATTTTAGGGAATAAAGCAATAGCGCCGATGTTTACCGCTAAATGAACGCCTGTGTCGCAGTTATGTTGGTTTTTGGCACATAACCCCGAATGGATCATATACAGGTGCAATTTAGTCGCGCAGCGTTAAATCAAGAAGTCTGGCTCTTTGATTTCATTTTTTAAGGTACTCAACACCCACATTTTGGTCGGTTCGCGGCGGTATTCCACGTGGTCTTCGAGACATTAAGCATTTTCTTAGGGATATTGCGTTGCTCAAGGAGTTTTTGTATCAGTTCGATGCGACGAGTGAGCGGCATGTCGACCGCGACATCTTTAAGGATTTCATCTTTGGCGAGTGTTTCAAGCCAAAGAAACGTGAGCCATTCAACACCACCAAAATTGATCATGAATTTTCCAATGGCAACTACCCACGGATCGGTGTACTTTGAGTTCAGCTCAAATCCGGCAGATGGCATCGTGTTTTCCTTGAGTCCTAACTATTATCGAGCGCCACGTGCGACATATCATTCCCTGATTGATTAATTATTCTCGCCACAATAGCTTGATGGTAAAGGATAAATCAATATTTATTATCAGAGCCTTACCGTCAAGGATGGTGCAAGCCGGGACGAGTTAAACAACCCTGCGATACTGGGTTTGTACGCTGTAATTTTTTCCGGATTCGGAGGAAGGTAGGGTCATTACCTGCCGCGCTGTGATGACATCCCCGACAATTAACAGCGCTGGGGATGGCAGCTCCGCGTGGCGTACGGCGTCAGCAATATTGTTGAGCGTGTCGGTAACTTCTTGCTGTTTGTCGGTAGAGCCGTTGGCGATTACCGCTATAGGGGTGGACGCAGGCAGACCGTGATGTTGTAAACCGGTTGCGATTTCTGCGAGGCAGGACAGGCCCATATAAAACACGGTGGTGTGGTTGGGCTGGGCGGCAAGTTGCCAGTTGATGTCGAGGCTGCCGTCTTTGCCGTCTTTGCCGTCCTTGCCGCGTTTAAGATGCCCGGTAATAAAGGTTACAGCCTGGGCATGGTCGCGATGTGTGAGGGGAATGCCGGTGGCAGCGGCGCAACCAGTAGCGGCGGTGATGCCCGGTATCACGGCGCAGGGAATACCCGCTTGCGCGAGGGCGTCACTTTCCTCACCGCCACGGCCAAAGATAAACGGGTCGCCGCCTTTGAGGCGCACCACCCGTTTGCCCTGTTGGCCCAGCTTAACCAGTAATTCGCAAATGCGCTCCTGAGGCATGCTGTGGCAGTGTTTGCGTTTGCCCACGTAAATTTGCGCGCAGGTGGGGGAGCAATGGTGCAACAGTTCCGGGTTGACCAACCTGTCGTAGACCACTACGTCAGCCTGTTCTAACAGGCGCAGGGCTTTTACGGTAATCAATTCCGGATCGCCGGGGCCCGCGCCCACCAGATCCACTCGACCTTGTTTAGCGGTGTGATTTGTCGGGGCGTTCATCGCGGCAGTTTCTTCCACACTACAATATCTTTGATGTGGGTAAACATCTCTTTCAGGGTGGTGGTTTTGATGGTTGCGATTAGTTCGTTCATTTTGAATTTACCGTGTTGTTCGCGCACCACGCCCACTTGTTCCATATCTGCCAACCCGGTAGCGCGGGCGTGCTCGACAAAGTCCTGGTTTTTCCAGAAAAACGCGCCGGGCATGGTGGTGGGTATAACCAGCACAAAAAACAATGAGCGGCTGATGGCTGCTGCGACCAGGGTTAGCGCGCTTAAACCCAGCCACAGGGCAAGGAGGGTAACGGTGGTTAAACCTGTGGGGCCGGACAACATTGCGGCCAGGGCGAGACTGGCGAATGCCACGATGGCGGCACACAGCAGGCCATTGCGCATCAACCAGGGATAACCGTAGCGGGTGATCTGCACGTACCAGGACGATGCGCCTTCGTTGCCGAGTTTAAGCATGTCGCGGCCGTGGCAGAGATGACCCAT
>JBFJZC010000358.1:0-2855 GCA_041622295.1 Porticoccaceae bacterium | reverse complement strand
GACAGCAAACTCGGCAATGCGCCCGCTCACAGCTTGTTCGAGCGAATCAATCCACATTTAAAAGAAGGCGTTACCGTGCCGCGGGCATTTAGTGATTATCATGTTGATGTTAATGAGGTAGATATGCCTAATGGGGTAACCTTAAATACAATCATCGCTTAATCAAAACAAATGGGGACATTCCGATGAACACTGCCAAGCAGGAAGTGGAAGCACTGATAAAAAATCTTCCCGATGACAGCACGCTGGAAGATTTTCAATATCATCTGTATGTGATGGGAAAAATCCAACGCGGCATCAACCGGGCAGAGCAGGAAGGTACGTTAGATCAGCAAGAAGCTGAAAGGAAACTGCGCAAATGGATAGAACCCTAAGTTGGTCGCCCGAAGCAATTGAAGATCTTGAATCCATTGCCGAGTATATCGAAAAAAGTTCAGCATTTTATGCTCGGGCCATTGTTACCAGGGTAATGACAACGGTTCAAACACTACCAGAATTTCCTTTGCTGGGGCGCGTTGTACCCGAATTGGGTAACGATAATATCCGCGAGCGCTTCGTTTATAGCTACCGCGTAATCTATCAGGTCAGCTGGGATAACATACTGGTGCTAGCGATAATCCATGGTAAGCGTTTGCTTGAAGGAGTCGATGATCGTTTTGGATGAATCAATACCACCCGTAATGATCTCAGCGCTACAACACTACAGCTATTGCCCACGCCAGTGCGCGCTGATCCATCAGGAGCAAACCTTTACAGAGAACGTTTATACGCTGCGCGGTCAGCGGGTACATCAGCGCGTTGACGAACCGGGCACAGCGATTGAAGACGGCATTCAGGTTGAGCGGGCACTGCCGCTGCAACACAAGGGATTAGGGCTGGTCGGCAAGGCCGATGTGGTGGAGGTTCTACCCGATGGCACCCTCTGCCCAGTGGAGTATAAATACGGCCCGAAGCGCAAAAAACAACACGACGATATTCAGGTAGCCGCCCAGGCGATCTGTCTGGAGGAGATGACAGGCAAGTCTGTGCCTATGGGCGTGATCTACCACTATAGTTCTCGACGTCGGCGGGGCATAGCCATCGACGCGGCTTTGCGTCAGCGTGTTGAAGAAACCGTGTTCGCCGTTCGTCAGCTTTTGGCATCGGACAAATTGCCGCCCCCCGTAGATGATCCAAAACTCTGCAATGCCTGCTCACTCTATGATGTCTGCCAGCCAGTTTTACTGTCGTCCCATGGCCGGCTGGAGAAACTGGCGAAAAACCTGTTTCATCCGGAAGCCGAAACATGAGTGTATTTCTCAATACCCTCTACGTCACCACCCCAGATGCCTATCTGCGTCTTGAAGGCGAGACTGTCTGCGTGATGGTCGAGAAAGAGAAACGCTTGCAAGTGCCCTTGCACCACCTCGGCGGCTTCGTACTTTTTGGCCACACCATGATGAGCCCCGGATTAATGGGTCGCTGTGCCGACGACGGACGATCAGTAGTCTGGCTTGGTCGCAATGGAGATTTCCGCTTTCGTCTGCAAGGCCCGGTTAATGGCAATATTTTATTGCGGCAAGTGCAGTTTCAAAAAGCCGCGCAAGACACACAAGCACTGGCGCTGGCGAAAGCCTTTATCGCCGGTAAGCTGCGCAACAGTCGCCAACTGCTGATGCGTGCGGCCCGCGAATCAAAACATGAAGCGGAGCAGGCTGCCCTCAACAAAGCCACGCAGTTGCTCGAAGGTAATATCCGCAAACTCGAATTTGCCGACAATCTCGACACTGTGCGAGGCCTGGAAGGCGACGGTGCGCGCATCTACTTTGGCCAACTCAACACCGTAATGGGGGCATCGGTTCGCGAAAGTTTCAGCTTCAATACCCGCAACCGGCGACCACCCAAAGACCGCTTTAATGCACTGATCTCATTCCTCTATGCTTTGGTATTATCGGATTGTCGGTCGGCATTAGAAACCGTCGGACTCGATCCGCAAATGGGCTTTTTGCATGTGCCCCGCCCCGGACGCGAATCACTGGCACTGGATTTAATGGAAGAGTTCCGCCCCGTACTGGCCGACCGCATGGCGCTGACCCTGATTAACCGGGGTCAGTTGAAAGAGAAAGATTTCGACTGTCGTGAGGGTGGTTCGGTGTTACTCAACGATGCGGGTCGCAAGACTGTGATTACCGCCTATCAGGAGCGCAAGCAGGAAACCCTCACCCACCCGGTGTTAGAGCAATCCGTACCCCTCGGCTTGTTAGCGCAACTACAGGCGCGATTGTTAGCTCGCTATCTGCGCGAAGATATCGATGCTTATGTGCCCTTTTTGCAGAGGTAAAGCCGAATGATGGTACTGGTCACGTACGATGTATCAACACTCACCACTGAAGGTCGGCGACGCCTGCGGCGCGTTGCAAAAACCTGTCTCAATTACGGCCAGCGGGTGCAGATGTCCGTATTCGAATGCAAGGTCGATGCAGCAAAGTATGAGTTGCTGCAACAGCAACTTTTAGAGGAAATTGACGAAGAGGAGGATAGTTTACGTATCTACCGTATACTGGAACCGTTTGCGAAAAACGTGCTCGAATTTGGTAAATTCACCGCCACCGATTTTGAAGAACCCTTGATTATTTAGTGCCGCGAACCTCAAGCGGTGGTGAAATTCCGGTAGGATCGCGGTTCACGTAAGCAGTTAAAATTTAAGGGAATCCCTTTTAAGGACCCGGAATAGAAAATGACTCCGCCTACCGCTAAACAGCCCTTCGCGCTTTTAAATAAAAATCATCATCGATATTATGGGATTGCAGCGATGCTGCATCTCCCGGCCTAACCGCCGGGAGCGGATTGAAACACCGAACAAGGCAATCGCGTCT
>JBFJZC010000357.1:0-2891 GCA_041622295.1 Porticoccaceae bacterium | reverse complement strand
GGCGCGGTACAGGGTATTGCCGATCTCATCATCCGCCCGGGCATGATCAACGTCGATTTTGCCGATGTGCGTACCGTCATGTCTGAAATGGGTATGGCGATGATGGGTAGCGGTCGGGCCAGTGGTGAAAACAGGGCGCGAGAAGCGGCGGAGGGCGCGGTACATAGCCCACTGCTGGAGGATATCGATCTGCGCGGCGCGCGAGGTATTCTGGTCAATATCACCGCTGGACCGGACCTGTCGCTGGGTGAGTTTGCGGAAGTGGGTGATACGGTCGAAGAGTTTGCCTCTGACAACGCCACCGTTGTCATCGGCACGGTTATCGATCCGGCGATGGGTGATCAGTTGCGCGTCACTGTGGTCGCCACCGGTCTTGGTCGTCCGGAAGAAAGTGTCCGTTCAGCGGCGCCCACCAAGGTGATCGACAATACCTTAAAACCCGGCGGTGAGATCGATTACGGGATGCTGGATCGCCCCACTGTCACCCGGCGTCCGCGCGGTCGCGCGAGCGCCGCCTCTGCGGTGGACACCGACCATCAGGCTGATCACCGTGCTGTCGCACAGGAACGAGAAATGCGCCGTGCGGAAGTCAGGCAGGAAATAGATATGGATTATCTGGACATTCCGGCATTCCTGCGCCGCCAGGCGGACTAAAGTCAAGGTCGATGGCACGCTTTGTGTGATCCCCTCCGCAAAGCGTGGTTTTTAACTGTAGAGCGCGTCCAGCAGTTTTGCTAACATGCGCCGCTGATTGCCTCGGATTTAGCGCCTGTGATACGACAGCGGACCCTCAATAACACCATTCGCGCCACCGGCGTGGGGCTACATACAGGTGAAAAGGTTTATCTCACGCTGCGGCCAGCACCGATCAACACGGGTATCGTATTCCGGCGCACAGATCTGGACCCGATAGTCGAAATAGAAGCCAAGGCCGTCAATGTGGGCGACACGACGTTGTCCACATCGCTGGTTAATGGTGATGTTCGTGTGTCGACAGTCGAGCATCTGTTGTCGGCGATGGCCGGCCTGGGCATCGACAACGCGATCATTGATGTAACCTCCGGTGAAGTGCCGATTATGGACGGCAGTGCTGGACCTTTTGTCTTTCTGATACAGTCTGCCGGTATCGTTGAACAGGCGGCACCGAAAAAATTCATCCGGATCAAACGCACCGTCAAGGTACAGCAGGACGATAAGACCGCCATGTTTGAACCTTTTAACGGTTTTAAAGTCACATTCGCGATCGATTTCGATTACCCGGTGTTTCGTAACCGCAACCTGAAGGCTTCGGTGGATTTTTCCAGCACCTCTTTTGTAAAAGAGGTGAGCCGGGCGCGGACTTTTGGTTTTATGCACGAAATAGAATATTTGCGCTCCAAAGGCCTGGCCCGAGGTGGCAGCATGGATAACGCCATCGTCGTCGATGGGAATAATGTTCTCAATGAAGACGGATTACGCTATGAAGATGAGTTTGTGAAACACAAGGTGCTCGATGCAATAGGTGATCTTTACCTGTTGGGCAACAGCCTGATTGGCGCATTTGAAGCTTATAAGTCTGGTCATGCCCTGAATAATGCCTTGTTACGTGCCTTGCTGGCCCAGGAAGATGCCTGGGAAATCGTTACTTTTGAGCATAACGAACAGGATGCACCAATATCTTACGTTAAGCCGCTAGTTGCCAGTTGAACGCAGCCGAGAGTCAGCAAATGTCAAAGCCGAACAAAATAATAAACATAATGATATGAAAGTTATATTTTTGAATCCGCGGCAGGGCCGGTCAGTGGCTCTGAACCTGAATAACTGGGCGAAAGTATTGCTGTCCCTGTGTGTGTTGGGCGTGCCGCTGGGTGGCGGTATATTGCTGGGTTTTAAGGTCGGCGCTAGTGGGGGTGGTGAGCTTGCCGGGGTACTCGACGCTCTCGAAGCTGAGCTGGCTTCGCAACAGGAAGCTCTGGTGCAGGGGCGTACCAATGCCGAAAATCAGCTGGCGGCCTATTCGTTGAAGCTTGCCGAGATGCAGGCGCGAGTGGTGCGGCTGGATGCCCTGGGCGAGCGGATCACGCAGCTCGCGGGCCTTGATGACGGGGAGTTTGATTTTAGTCGCCCTCCGGCGTTGGGTGGGCCGGATGAGGCCCCGGCAGAGACATCTGAACCCTCCGGTGTCGAGTCTTTTTACCGGGAGCTGGAATTACAGCTAGCCGATCGGGAACGCCAGCTTGAACTGCTCAAAATAATGATGGTCGATGGCCAGGTCAAGCGCGAAAGCACTATATCGGGTCGGCCGGTTGCCAAAGGCTGGATGTCTTCGCCCTATGGCTTACGCCGCGATCCTTTTCGCGGAAACCGGGCCTGGCACAAGGGCATTGATTTCGCCGGGCGTGAAGGCTCACCGGTAATCGCGGTCGCTGCGGGGATTGTGACGCGCTCGGGACCCTTGCGGGGTTACGGAGAGTTGGTCGAAATCGATCACGGCGATGCACTTGTCACGCGCTATGGTCACAACAAAGAGAATCTCGTCAAAGTGGGAGATCTGGTCAAGAAGGATCAGATTATCGCCCATATGGGTAGCACTGGCCGTTCCACCGGCCCCCATGTGCATTTCGAAGTCTACAAAAACGGCCGCCACGTCGACCCTGCCAGTTACGTTCGACGCACCATTCGTTAAAGTTGCCGATGTTGCCAGGTGACTGGTGATAGACGGGTTTATCAATTTAACGAATTTAAATGTAGCGGGTATCAAAGACGGCCATGGTTGCAAAAGTATTCAAGCGGGTATTCGGCAGTAAAAATGAGCGCGAGCTGCGCCGGTTGCGCAAATCGGTGGGTGCGATTAACGCCCTGGAACCCAGAGTCAAGGCCTTTAGTGATGCGGAGTTGCGCCAGCAGACCGT
>JBFJZC010000356.1:0-2911 GCA_041622295.1 Porticoccaceae bacterium | reverse complement strand
TCAGCTCCAGCTCTGCATAGTGCACATGGTGCGCAACTCGGTGAAGTACGTGCCCTGGAAAGACTACAAGCCTGTTACCGCCGATCTGAAGAAAATCTATCAGTCAGTGACCGAAGACGAAGCCCTGTTAGCGCTGGATCAGTTTGCAGAGCGCTGGGATGGACAATACCCGCAGATCAGCAAGACATGGCGCTCGCATTGGCACAATCTCAACACGTTATTTGCGTACCCGCAGGACATCCGCAGAGCGATCTACACCACGAATGCTATCGAGTCGCTCAACAGTGTCATTCGCAAGGCTGTAAAAAAACGAAAGCTGTTTCCGACTGACGACTCTGCCATTAAAGTGATCTACCTGGCGATCCGGGAGGCGTCGAAAAAGTGGATGATGCCAATACGCAATTGGAAACTGGCACTGAATAGATTTATGATCGAGTTCGAAGACCGCTTGGCGGATTACATTTAACCATGGCAGTTACACAGAAATATTTACAGGGTCGGAATTGCTATGTAATACCATAAACCGATATAGAGAGCATCGCCGAATATCAACACTATAGTAATGCTGATTAATGAAATGCATATAAATAATGTTCTGTCCATGATTCTTGTCTTTAAGGCTAACGCCAAATTATCGTGCAATGCGTTTTTTGCATGGTCACGATCAATGCCTTGTTAGAAGTGAGCACTGAATTAGCTAAGGACTCTGCTTTTTTTATTAGAGTACTTCGCCTTCTCGCTTGTGCGAAATTCTTTTGGAGGGAAAATATAAAAATTGTTGCCGATAACGGCTTTGCCCTAAGACCAGTGCTCCGTCCGATGCAAGAAATCACGAGCTTCTTCCTCGCGCGGAGCACTGGTCTTAGGGTAAGGATGGAACATGGCATCGTCAACTTCCTTATTAGTTTTTATCGTAATGAAACCGAGCAATTATATACTGTATAGATATACAGGTATTATGTAATTTTGTGTTATCATGATAAAAGCTTTTTCCTCCAAAATGCTTCTAACTATTATTGAACGCCGCGTGCGACATATGTTCGGAATGCGCGCACGTGTTCATGATGTACCCGTATGGGGATATAAAAGTGCATGTGCGACATATCATTCCCTGATTGATTCATTATTTGCGCCACAGTACCTTGATTTCAAAGGAAAAATCAATAGGTAGGTAAACACTCCCAAGATATGACGCGCGTGCTCAATTATGTCGCGTTTTCGCACTTATATGAGCACGTGCGATATATGTTGCCGATAAGTGCATCGCCGATAATTACGTAACATTATGAAAAGTATAGGAATAAGTGGCGGGGATTGCCGAGGCCCTGGATGAACGCACTTGCTTTGTAGTTGACAATGTTAGATATACTGCAGATATATACAGTAAAAGTGGTCAAAAGGAGTTGCCATGAACAATAGCCCGTTTATGAAAAAAGTCAGGGATACGCTACGTTTCAAGCAAATGGCCTTGTCCGCTGAAAAGAACTACTGCTACTGGATCAGCTTCTTCATTCGTTATCACAATTATGCCTCGCCCGAGGCAATTCGTAGCAATGATGTCACTTCGTTCCTCACTCAGTTGGCGGTCACCCGTCACGTTTCGCCTGGTACTCAGAATCAGGCATTCAATGCGCTGCTGTTCCTGTTCCGCCATGTGCTGAATATGCCGTTCGACAATGTTGATGCGGTGCGCGCTAAAGAGGTACGCAGAATTCCGGTCGTGCTGAGTAACAGCGAGGTTCAAGCCGTTGTCGATCAGTTAAACCCGGCGTTCAGGACGGTGATTCAACTCGCCTGGGGCGCGGGTATGCGCAAAATGGAGATACGCGGGCTTCGTGTCAAGGACATTGATTTCGAGCGACGATTTCGAGCGGCAGAGCGTTACGGTATTTTCAGTTACTGCTTTGCCGTTGCGCAGAACCCGCATCTCAGGCGCTTGAGCCTTCGGCCACCAACGGGTGGTGGCCAGGGACTTAAGTTTTTAGTTAGCTAGCTCGGCAGTCGGTAAAACCGCTGAGCGGTATTATAGAAAAGCGCATTTTTTTCGTCTTCGGACAAACCCTTGACGATTTTTTTCACGCCATTGGTGAATACCTGGTAGGAAAGCGACAGCTTGTCCACCGGGAAGTTACTTTCGAACATACAGCGATCCGGGCCAAAGCATTCCAGCATGTGCAGGTAGTAGGGTGCCTGTGCGGCGGCGAACTCGTCCGACGTTGGCGGCTTGTCGCGACCCATCCAGCCAAAACCGTTGTCTGGCATGGCGAGACCGCCCAGTTTGGCGACAACGTTTTTGCACCTGGCGATATCGGCGATGTCTTTTTTCCACTGGGCGAAAACTTCATCACGTTTATCCGCGTAGATGCCGGTGCCCACGGGTGTGCCGAGATGATCGAGGACCATCAGGGTGTCGGGGCAGGATTTTGCTAGCGCGCAGAATTCGGGGTTTTGATAAAAGTAATGCCACGACTCATAGCTGTGACCTTTTTTACCGAGGACTTTCATGCCGCGGAGGAAGTCTGGGTCTTTGTATAAGTCTTTGGGTCCCTGGGCTTCGAGCATAATGCCTTCGTTGGGCCGCGCGCTGGCCAGGGCCTGGCGGATGCCTCGGAACATGCCTTCGCTGGTTTCTTCGTGGGCGGCTACCAGTTCCGCTACATCCGGATAACGTAAGTCGAAGTTGGTGACCATGGCGGCAATTTCTGCCTTGCCGCTGCCCCGTGACTTTTTGGCGTTTTGCAGCACGTATTCCACTTCGCCCAGGGAGCGCAGATGCGCAGGGCCATCTTCTTTATAGCTGGCATGGCATTCCATAAACACGGTTTTAACCACGTTGTGGCCGCTGCCGGTATCGGCATGCAGGTCTTCCAGTGAATATTCAATGAGACCACCGGCTGGCCACAGGTGATGG
>JBFJZC010000355.1:0-2923 GCA_041622295.1 Porticoccaceae bacterium | reverse complement strand
CAAGCCACATTCCGGCGCATCAGTAAGATTGGTTAGCTAAACGGGGTGGCGCCTTGTTTCACGAAATTTCAGCAGTCGGTTACACTGTTGAGCAGATGATAATTGATAAATATGGAGTCCAGCGCAAATGACTGGCAGCAAAGCTGACAATAAAGACCAGGACGATAAGCACCAGAGCGATCCCTACGGTAAGCTGCGGATGCCGGGGGAGGGCAAGCCTATTACCGAGCCGCCGATTCCCGCAGCGACCGTAGTTTTGCTCCGCGATGGCCCCGACGGCGTGGAAACGTTGATGTTGCGCAAAAATAAGGAAATCCGTTTTGGCGGCATGTGGGTGTTCCCCGGGGGGCGTATCGATCGGGCCGATTACCCCAACAATGATCCCGGATCAAATGTTGCCTACGATGGCCACAGTGCCGCCAGTGATGCGCACAAAACCGCTGCTGCCCGCACTGCTGCGGCGCGGGAAACCCACGAAGAGGCTGGGATTCACACCGACCCGGACGACTTTGTGTGGTTTTCCCACTGGACGCCACCGCCGATCACGCCGAAACGTTTTACCACCTGGTTCTTCGCCGCGCGTGTCACCGGGGACCAGAAAATTGTCATTGATGGCGGCGAGATTCACGACCACCAATGGATCAATCCTGCGGTTGCTATCGAAAAGCACGCCGCCCGCAAAATAGACTTCGTGCCGCCAACCTGGATGACCTTGCATTATCTGGCCGGTCGCCAGTCGGTGGACGAAGTGCTGGGGCACTTTGCGTCAGCGCAGCCCAAGGTATATGAAACCCATCTGGGTAAAACGCCGGAGGGCCACCGCGTCGCGCTGTGGCACGGCGATGCGGGCTACGATGCCTGGGATGCCAGTATCGCCGGCGATCGCCATCGTATCGTTATGGCAAAAGACGGCTTTATTTTTGAAAATACTATCGAAGAATATTGAGCTTTAGCACTGCCCTGCAGGCTTGGCGCGGGGCACGTAATTGGGAAGCAACACAGTATGGATCTCGAATACTCTCAGGAATACAAAGATTTTCAGCAGCAGGTTCGCCAGTTTGCCAAAGAACACGGCCACAAGTCGCCCAAGGGTTCTGCGGTGGCCCGCCCCGATGCGAAAGTCCGCGACTGGCAGGCGCTACTCATCGAAAACGGTTATGCAGCGCGCACTATTCCCAGGGAGTATGGGGGCTACGGGGCGGAGCCAGATATTCTCAAAAATGTCATCATCGCCGAAGAGCTAAACAAGGCAGGCTTAAACCGCGGCCTGTCGAATCAGGGTGTGACCATGCTCATTCCGACGTTGCTGGAAGTTGGCACCGAAGAGCAACGCCAAAAATGGATAAAACCGACGCTCTATGGTGAGGTGATGTGGTGTCAGGGTTATTCTGAACCCAGTGCCGGCAGCGATCTCGCCGCTCTGCGCACCAATGCGGTGGAAGATGGCGACGATTTTATCATTAACGGCCATAAAATCTGGACCTCCTCGGCCCAGGTGGCGGACATGATGTTTATTCTGGTGCGCACCGAGCCCGACGCGCCCAAACATCAGGGCATTAGTTACCTGCTACTGTCCATGGAAACGCCCGGCATCGACATTCAGCCGCTGGTCTCCATGACCGGTGTTGCGGAATTTAACGAAGTTTTCTTCACTGACGTGCGTCTCAAACAGGACCAGATTGTCGGTAAGCGCGGTGAGGGTTGGCTGGTCGCCAATACCACCCTCAAGCACGAACGGGGCATGTTGGGCGACCCGGATCGCACGGCGCGCCAGCTGCAGGGCCTGATCGATTGCCTGAAAAACGAATCGGTCAACGGGCAACCGATGATGGAGTTTCCGGTCTACCGTGATCGTGCACTGCGCTTACAGGCGCGGGTCAAAGCCATGCAATACAACTCGATGCGTGTTCTCACCTGTAACCTGCGCAATGAAGATGCTGGCGTGGCGCGGCTGATCGTTAAGCTAAATGCCACCATTCTCAACAATGAAATCTGCGAAACGGCCATCGATTTGCTGGGTGAGACGGGCGCGCTGTTTGGTGACAGTGACTATGTGCGCCGCAAGGGCATGTGGCAATACGCCTATATGTATAGCCTGGGGCTGATAATTGGTGGTGGGACCTCGCAGATCCAGAAAAACATTATTGCCGAGCGGGGCCTGGGAATGCCACGGGAGCCCAGGGTTAAGGCATCCTGAGGGTTTGGCGGTCGTGATCCATCCCGTAGCCTGAAAGGCAGCATCGACTAACTTACCGCCAAAGCGTCAGCTCGCGCTATCTGCTACCTTTACAGTTTTGACGAATCACTAACGCTTCTGCTTACCTGTTTCGTTTGATGATCATCGCCGATGTCGTCGTCGGTCGGGGCCCTGAAAAAATAACAACTGCCATGGAGCATCGAGAATGACAACAACAACTGAGACCGCTGCCAGCACCAACGAACATATGTTGACGGGTATCCGGATCCTCGATCTAACTCGCGCGCTGGCCGGTCCAAGCTGCACACGCATGTTTGCGGAACTGGGTGCGGAGGTCATTAAGGTAGAACCTGCACCGTCAGGCGATATGGTGCGGGGCATTTCAAAGCTTCGCGGTGAGCGGAGTTTGTATCTTATTCAGCAGAGTCTGAACAAGAAAAGTCTGTGCGTTAATCTTCGAGAACCCGAGGGCCTGGCGCTGGTACGTGAACTGGTGCCCCACTGTGACGCGGTGGTGGAAAATTTCAAGCCGGGGGTGATGGCGGACATGGGCCTGGGGTATGAGGATTTACGCAAGCTTAAGGACGATATCATCCTCTGTTCAATATCAGCCCTCGGTCAAACCGGCCCCTTATCTGATAAGCCTGGCTATGACTATATTGCCCAGGCTTACGCGGGGATTACGTCGATGATTGGCGAGGCGGACGAGGCGCCCCATATTCCACT
>JBFJZC010000354.1:0-2934 GCA_041622295.1 Porticoccaceae bacterium | reverse complement strand
GTATTTCCGTCGAGACCGTTTACTGGGACAAAGTCTGGGAGATCATGCTCAGCTGGGTGGTGTCGCCGGTGCTCGCCGGGGCCATCTCTTTTGCCCTGTTTAAAAGTGTTCAGGCGTTGATATTGAATCACACCGATCCCTTCGCCCGCGCCAAACTCTATATCCCTTTCTACATGTTCGCCGTGGGGTTTTTGATGGCCATGGTTACCATGCTGAAAGGCCTCGACCACGTCTTTGACGATATCGACGTCAACCTGAGTTTTGCAGAATGCGCGCTGTATGCCGCCGCAATTGGCGTGCTTGTCACCCTGATTGGCGGGTATTTTCTCAGTCGTATAGAAGAAGACCCTTCTCTCAACCGGCGTGATCGTTTTGCCAGCGTAGAACGCGTTTTTGCGGTATTGATGGTATTCACCGCCTGTAGCATGGCCTTTGCTCACGGCTCCAACGATGTGGCCAATGCCGTCGGCCCCCTGGCCGCCATTGTTGGAGTACTCAAAACGGGCACGGTAGCCGCCAAAAGCGTGATGCCCAGCTGGATTTTATTGCTTGGCGGCGGTGGTATTGTGCTGGGCCTGGCCACCTACGGATTTCGGGTGATGGCCACTGTCGGCCAGAAAATTACTGCCCTGACCCCGAGCCGCGGCTTTGCGGCCGAACTGGGCGCGGCCGCCACCGTGGTCATGGCTTCAGCCACCGGTTTACCTATTTCAACCACCCACACCCTGGTTGGCGCGGTGCTCGGCGTCGGTATTGCCCGCGGCATTGCAGCCATCAATCTCCGGGTGGTCGGGTCTATTTTTATGTCCTGGCTAATCACTCTGCCCGCCGGGGCAGGCTTGTCAATTTTGTTTTTCTTTGTATTAAAGGCCATATTTATCGTCTAAGCCGAGTATCACCGGGACTGGGATGCTTAGGACAGTCTTCGAGGTTTAGTCAAGATTTGGTCCAGCGGAAAACATCGCGAATCGACACGTTAAAAGCACGTTATACAAAATATAACGTGCCCCGACACTTCATCGCAGTCTTATAGCGACCGCCTATAAATTTCTACATAGACTGCAAGTTTGTCTACAGTAGGACGGCACGCGTTGCCGAACGGCTTGTCCGGGAGCAGGTGCTCTCGACGTTATTTCTCTTTGGTGATGGCCCAGGTCGCGTCACCATCTTCGTTAGCAGAATGCTGGATATTGACGAACAGCGTCTTTGGGTCTTTACCGAAATAAATACCCGAACCTTCCGCGGCAGGATCAGTCAGCGAGCCAAACAGCCAGACCTTGTCGGCCATACCATCGTTATCGTGGTCTAGATCCGCCACCCAGATATCAGACGGGCTGTTGTCCTCTATGATCATCAACCTGCCGTCAGGTGTCGCTGCCAGGTTGTCGACGCTGTCCATCCCGGTCTGGAAACCCGCTTCGCCGGGTCTGCCGATTTCGATCGGTGCGTTGACACCGGGCTTGACGAAATTGGTAACTTTCATGGAGTCCAGATTAATGGCCAGCACACGACCTTCGTATAACTCATCACCCGCTTCATCACGCGGCCCTTCTGTCACCGCCACATAAAGCGTATTGCCAATCACCTCAAGGTCTTCCGGTCGTTGATAACTGGCGCCGCCCACTTCGGAACCGGCCTGGCGAGCGTTGGCGGCGTCGATGGGGCCGAGCCACCGACCCTGCCCGGTATTGTGTTCACCGCCTGATACGCCCAAGACATAGAGCGCCCCACTACTGAGCTTGCCCGCCTTGTCAGGTACAAACCGATAAATGCCACCCCCGCAGGGCAGTGTGCCATCGGGGCATTCATCGCTCAGCCCCCGCCACTCGTCGACCGTATAGACAGCGCCATCGGGCCCAACCGCAATCCCCTCGTGGGCCACGCGACCCACTGCCGGACGCTCATACACCGTGCCTTTAGTCAGGTCATGCTGATCCAGCACAATTTCAAAGAGTCTTCCTCCGGTGGTTTCTTCCGCAAACAACAACGTTCCCCAGGGCGTCCAGCGAATTCCGTCGAGAGCCTGGTAGCTGGGGTCCTGGGCGAGTATCGACGCCGCGCCGGTTTGCAGATCGACAACAGAGACCGCACCGCCCGGGTATGTTTGGCAATCCGGAAAGGGCGCCCAGGGCGCGCCGCACCGGACTTCATGGGTGCGATACAAATAGCGTCCCGCCATTTTGCCGCTTTCATTAACCGTGTTCATATCATGCCAATCATTAACTCCGTCGCCATAAATATTCAGGCCCGTTTCGTCAGATACCACTCTCTGGCTAAAGCCTGCAGGAATTACCCAGGGCGCAGCCGAGTTCCAGTTCTCATGGTCCGCAGAGGCGGCAATCGGTGTAAAACCAAACACGCCGCTATCGGATTCGTGAGCCATAACTGTCGACACTGCCATCGCCGTTGCAAACACGGTTATCGCCAGTGTAGTCACTCGAAATTTGTTGTGCATGGGAGGTACCTCCAGTTCGCTTAGCAGACGCTCAAAATATCCCTGTTCCAGACCCGCAGAATCTGAGCCTACGCAGAGGCTATGCTGTTGCTGTGGCCGAATAATGACGCATTAGTGAAGAATCTTTGACAGCGGTGGGGCGGTATTCGCAAGCACCACAACTGCGGCGGACTGGTCGGGGACAGGTGTGTCGGTGACGCACCTGGAATTACGGCATTATCCCTGCTGGTTTGCATAAGCGAAGCTATACACGCTCCGACGCGTATTCGTCGCGATCCGAAACTTCATAAAATATGTCTTCGTTTAACAACCCTTCGCTACGCGCGACAATGGTCGACACCACACAATCGCCGGTAATATTGACAGCGGTACGAATCATATCGAGCAGGCGATCGACGCCAATAATCAGCGCGATACCTTCAACCGGCAGACCAACTTGCTGCAGAACCAGCGACAACGTGATCAGACCTACGCCCGGC
>JBFJZC010000353.1:0-2941 GCA_041622295.1 Porticoccaceae bacterium | reverse complement strand
GCCCCGGCGTGTGGTCCGACAAGGGCGCGGCCTATGGCCCACAAACCAATAAAGCGGCGAAAGAGAAAATCACCGCCGCTATCGCCAAAGCCAAAGCAGACGGCGCGACCTGCCTGCTGGATGGCAGTGACTGCACCGTGGACGGCTATCCGGATGGTAACTGGATTGGCCCTACCATCTTTACCGATGTGACGCGGGACATGAGTATTTATAAGGACGAAGTCTTTGGCCCGGTGTTATGCCTGCTGAATGAGCCCACGCTGGATGCCGCGATCGCAGCTATTAACGAAGATTTTCGTGGCAATGGCACTTCCATTTTTACGGCATCCGGCGGTGCGGCGCGTAAATACCAACATGAGATTCTGGTCGGCCAGGTGGGTATCAATGTGCCGATTCCGGTGCCCCTGCCGTTTTTCTCCTTTACCGGCTGGCGCGGCTCCTTTCATGGCGACCTGCACGCCTACGGCAAACAGGCGGTGCGGTTTTATACCGAGACCAAAACCATTACCGCGCGCTGGTTTGCCGATGACGTCGCCAGCGGGCCGAATATGTCCATCAATCTGAAATAAGGTCGGTGGCAATGGACTTTAATCTCAGCGAAGAACAAAAGGCTTTTCAGGATGCCGCCCGTGCCTTTGCTGAGGGTGAAATGGCCCCTCACGCTGCCCGGTGGGATGAAGAGAAATTCTTCCCTCGTGACACCATTGCCGCCGCCGGGGCGATGGGCTTCTGCGGCATGTACAGCCCTGAAACCCTCGGTGGCATGGGGCTGTCGCGGCTCGATGCGACGATTATCCTCGAAGAGCTAGCGGCCGCCTGCAGTTCAACCGCGGCGTTTATTTCCATTCACAACATGGCCACCTGGATGGCCTGTACCTGGGGCAGCGATACCGTGCGCAGTCAGTTCTGTGCCGACCTTGCGAGCGGCGAGAAACTCGCCTCCTATTGCCTGACCGAGCCGAATGCAGGCAGCGATGCGGCATCTATTCGCACCAGGGCGGTCCGCGCTGGCGAGGAGTACGTGCTGGACGGCGGTAAATCCTTTATCAGCGGCGCAGGCAGTACCGATGTGCTGGTGCTGATGACTCGCACCGGCGCTGCGGAATCCGGCGCGGCCGGTATCACCGCTTTTGCCGTGCCTGCCAACCTGCCCGGAATCGACTACGGCAAAAACGAAATTAAAATGGGCTGGAACAGTCAGCCGACCCGCACCATTACGTTTGACGGTGTGCGAATTCCCGCCGCCTATCGGCTCGGCGCAGAGGGCGAGGGTTTTAAAATCGCCATGCAAGGCCTGGATGGCGGTCGCATCAATATCGCCGCGTGCTCCATCGGCGCTGCCCAGTCCACCCTCAACCACGCGCAGCGCTACATGCAGGAGCGCAAGCAGTTTGGTAAAACCCTCGCCAGCTTTCAGGCCCTGCAGTTCAAGCTGGCCGACATGGTCACCGAACTGGTCGCGGCCCGCCAGATGGTCAGGCTGGCGGCCACCAAACTGGATAGCGATGACCCGGACAAAACCACCTACTGCGCCATGGCCAAGCGTTTTGCCACCGACATCGGTTTTCAGGTCTGTAACGAAGCCCTGCAACTGCATGGGGGTTATGGCTACCTGCGCGAATACCCCATTGAGCGGTTTTTGCGGGATGCGCGGGTGCATCAAATTCTGGAAGGTACTAACGAGATCATGCGCGTGATTGTGGCGCGCCGGATTCTTGAAGATGGAGCAACGGAGATGATTCGATGAGCGAACTGTTTATAAGGGGATTAGCATGAGCCAACTGTTAAAAGTAGAAAAACGCGGCCGCACGGCCATTCTGACCATGAACAACCCACCGGCCAACACCTGGACGCCGGAAAGCCTGGCTTATCTTGAGCAGGTTGTCGCAGAGCTAAACGCAGACCGGGACAATTTCTCGTTGATACTTACCAGCGAAAGCGAAAAATTCTTTAGCGCTGGTGCCGATTTAAATCGCTTCCACCACGACGACACCGGCGCGGCCTTCGACTTTATCAAAGCTTTCGGTGTGGCGTTTGAAGCACTGGTTAATTATCAGGGCGTGTCTATTGCCGCCATCACCGGCTTTGCCATGGGCGGTGGTCTGGAGTGCGCGCTGGCCTGTGATATCCGCATCGCCGAAGAACAGGCGCAAATGGCGCTGCCAGAATGCACCGTGGGTTTACTGCCCGGTGGCCTGGGTACGCAGCACCTGCCCTGGCTGATTGGCGAAGGCTGGGCCAAGCGCATGATTCTGTTAGGTGAGCGAGTCAAAGCCGACAAAGCTGAGCAAATCGGCCTGGTGCAGGAAGTCGTGCCCACCGGCAAGGCGCTGGAAAAAGCCCTCGAACTGGCAGCCAAAGTTGAGGGCCAAAGCCCGACGTCGGTGCGTATCTGTAAGGCGCTGACCATGTCTTCTCGCGAGCGCCCACTTAACAGCGGGTTCAAATTTGAACGCGACGCCTTTATGGACTTGTGGGGCTCCCAGGATCAGAAAGAAGGCGTGGCCGCGTTTGTGGAAAAACGCCCGCCCGCGTGGAAAAACGGCTGATTCAGCTGCCAATATTTGTATTGATTCACCTCGCATTGCCAGCAACAGGAGTCACGTGTGGCTGATACCGCTTCGGAACAACCCGTACTGTTTAGTGAAAAAGTTTGTGCCGATGGACACAAAATCGCCATTGCCACACTCAATGCCGAAAAATCCCTGAATTCCCTCAGCCTCGAAATGGTCGATCTGATCAGCGCACAGGCCGACAGGTGGGAAGCGGATGAGGCCGTTGTCGCCGTGCTGATCGACAGTGCCGGTGACCGGGCTTTTGCCGCTGGGGGGGATATTCGTATGCTCTACGAGTCGATGGTGGCCTGTGGTGAAAACCACAACGCTTACGCCAACGATTTTTTCGCCCGCGAATATCGGCTCGACTACCGTCTGCACAATTT